>NZ_SOHC01000071.1:0-84586 GCF_004403955.1 Cryobacterium sp. TMT1-2-1 | reverse complement strand
GGCGTTGACCGCCGCGTCCGCGGCGAGGTCCAGGTCCGCGTCCGGCAGCACCAGCATGTGGTTCTTCGCCCCGCCGAGGGCCTGCACCCGCTTGCCGTGGAGCGCCGCGGTCTCGTAGATGTACTTCGCGATCGGGGTCGACCCGACGAACGAAATCGCCTGCACGGCGGGGTTCACCAGCAGAGCGTCGACGGCCTCCTTGTCGCCGTGCACGACGTTCAAAACACCGTCGGGCAGGCCCGCCTCGGTGAACAGGGCGGCCATCCAGTTCGACGCCGACGGGTCCTTCTCGCTGGGCTTGAGCACGACCGTGTTCCCGGCCGCGATCGCGATCGGGAAGTACCACAGCGGCACCATCGCCGGGAAATTGAACGGGCTGATGATGCCCACCACACCGAGGGCCTGCTTGAGCGTGTACACGTCAACACCCGTCGACACGTTCTCCGAGTAGTCGCCCTTCATCAGGTGCGGCATCCCGAGCGCGAACTCGACAACCTCCAGGCCCCTCGTGATCTCGCCGAGCGCATCCGCGCTCACCTTGCCGTGCTCGGCGGTGAGGATGTCGGCCAGCTCGCCCTTCCGGGCGTTGAGCAGCTCACGGAAATTGAACATGATGCTCTGGCGCTTGGCCTGCGAGGTGTCACGCCAGGCCGGGAAAGCGGCCAGGGCCGACGCAATCGCGACGTCGACGTCGGCCGTGCTGGCCAGGCTCACGTTTTTGGCGACCTGGCCCGTGGCCGGGTTGAACACCGGCGCGGTGCGGGTCGAGGTGCCGGCGGCGGCGGCCCCGTCGATCCAGTGGCTGATTGTGGGAATAGCGTTCATTGTCATCTGTCGATTCTGTCGGTGTTGTGGTTTGCGGGTGTCGCGGTGATCGAGCCGCGGTGATCGAGCTTGTCGAGATCAGGGTCTCGACAAGCTCGACCACCGATCAGTTGAGCAGGTCGAGGCCGAGCACCTCGTCGTAGACGGCCAGGGCCTCGGCGACCTCGTCATCGGTCACCACGCAAGGCGGCACGACGTGGATGCGGTTGTCCGCGAGGAACGGCAGCAGGCCCCGGCCGAGCAGCTCCGCCTTGATCCGCCCCATCACCGCGCCGTTGAGCGGCTCCCGGGTCTCCCGGTCGGCGACGAGTTCGAGCGCCCAGAACACACCCTCACCGCGCACCTCGCCGATGACCGGGTGCTTCGCCTGCAACTCGGCAAGCCCCGGCGCCAGCACATCGCGGCCGATCCGGGCCGCGTTCTCCACGATGCCCTCGTCCTCCATCGCGTCGAGCGCGGCCACGATGGACGCCATCGCCAGCGGGTGACCGCTGTAGGTCAACCCGCCCGGGAAGACGTTGGTGTCCCAGTCACGGGCGATGGAATCAGGGATGATCACACCGCCGGTGGGCACGTAACCGGAGTTGACGCCCTTGGCGAAGGTGATCAGGTCGGGCACGACGTCGTAGCCGTCGAACGCGAACCAGCGCCCGGTGCGCCCGAAGCCGCACATGACCTCGTCCAGGATGAGCATGATGCCGTAGCGGTCGCAGAGTTCGCGCACCCCGGCGAGGTAGCCGGGCGGCGGCGGCATCACGCCGGCCGTGCCGGGGATCGTCTCCAGGAGCACGGCGGCGATCGAGCTGGGACCTTCGCTCTGGATGACCCGCTCGAGGTGGCGCAGCGCCCGCTCCGACTCCTGCTCGGGTGTGGCAGCCCAGAACTCGCTGCGGTAGAGATACGGGCCGAAAAAGTGCACGTGGCTCCGCGCGAATTCGTTCGGGATGCGGCGCCAGTCTCCGGTGGCCACGATCGCCGCGCCGGTGTTGCCGTGGTACGAGCGGTAGGTCGAGAGCACCTTGTCGCGACCGGTGTGCAGCCGGGCCATCCGCATGGCGTTCTCGTTGGCATCCGCGCCGCCGTTGGTGAAGAAGACCTTGCTGAAGCCCTCGGGGGCGCGGTCGACGATGCGCCGGGCAGCCTCGCCACGGGCGAGGTTCGCGGTCGACGGGGCGATCGTCGTGAGGGTGCTCGCCTGTTCGATGATTGCCCTGACGACGGCCGGATGCTGGTGGCCGATGTTGACGTTGACCAGCTGGCTCGAGAAATCCAGGTAGCTGCGCCCGTCGTGGTCCCAGACGCGGCTGCCGAGCCCCCCGGCGATGACGAGCGGCTTGAGTGCGGCCTGCGCCGACCAGGAGTGGAAGACGAAAGCGCGGTCGAGTTCGCTCGTGCGCTCATTCATTCCGGGTCCGGTGGCGCCGGGTCCGGTGGTGCGGTCAACGGTGTCAGTCACGGGTATCGCTTTCCTTCTGTGAATCCTGGTCGGGGGTGCGGGGGTTGGCGGTGCGGGGGTGGCCGGGTGGCCCGAAGTGGGCCACCCGGCGGGGGACGGTGTTAGGCGCCGCCCTCCTTCAGGGTGACGGTGAGGGGCTTGAAGCCCTCGCCCTTGACGTCGACTCCATCTTTCTCCAGTTCGTCGAGCGCCTGCTGAACGTACGTGTTCGACCAGGCGGTCTTGGGCGGGTCGGAGGTGATGATGGTCGCGCCGGTCTCATTCTTGGTGTTCATCGCGATGTCGACGGTGTTCTGCCAGGCGCCTTCATCGATGATGCCGATGCCGTTGGTGGACGGCCAGATCAGCTTGTTGACCTCGTTGGTCATCCAGAGCTGGTGGCTCTGGCCGAGCTGGGATCCCGCGGCCGTCACGATTCCCGCGGCGTCCTCGGCGTTCTCAGCGGCGAAGATCCAGCCCCGGATCGAGGCCTTGATGAACTTCACCGTGGTCTCGGCGTAGTCCTTGTCGGACTCGAGCAGGTCGGCGTTGGCCCAGATGGCATCCTGCAGCATGGCGGTGCCTTCCTCGTTCCAGTCGATGACGTTGAGGTCTTCGGGCTGGTAGAGCTCGCCGGTCTTCGGGTTCTTCGTCTCGAGCACCTGCGCGTACTCGTTGTAGGTCATCGCCTGCGCGGCGTCGATGTCGCCGGAGAGGAAGCCGTTCATGTCGAACGCCTGCTGGATGAGCTTGATGTCGCCCACCTCGACGCCGGCCTTCTGCATGCCGGCGAAGAGCTCCCACTCGTTGCCGTAGCCCCAGCTGCCCACGTTCTTGCCCTTGAGGTCGGCGGCCGACTCGATGCCGGCGTCCTTGAAGGAGATCTGGGTGGTGGCGGAGCGCTCGAAGATCTGCGCGACGTTGGTGATGTTGGCACCCTGCTCGATCGAGCCGAGCACCTTGGGCACCCAGGAGATGGCGAAGTCGGCGTCGCCGGAGGCGAGCACGTCCTGCGGAACGATGTCCGCCGCGCCCTCGGTGATGGTGACGTCGAGGCCCTCGTCCTCGTAGAAGCCCTGGTCGACCGCGGCGTAGTAGCCGGCGAACTGGGCCTGGGCGACCCACTGGAGCTGGAGGGTGACCGGCGTGAGCTCGCCTGCGCCATCCGTCGCCCCATCGGTGCCGCCGTCGCCACCGGTGGTGCATCCGGTGAGGACAAGGGCGCTGGCTGCGGCCATGGCGCCGAACGTGCCGAGCCATCGTGTGCTGTGTTTCATGATTTCCTCCGGTTTCGCTGTGACTACTCAGGGTGGGGATGGGAACGACCGGCCGCCTGGCGGCCGGACACCTAGCCGGTGCTGCGGCGGCTGACCAGCTTCTCGAGGGCGAGCGCGGCGGAATAGAACAGGAGACCGAGCAGGATCGACCCGAGCACGTAGGCCCAGGCCAGCCCGTAATTGCTGCTCGAGGCCGAGGAGGTGATCGACTTGCCGAGGCCGCCGACCGGGCCGCCGAAGTACTCGGCGATCAGGGCGGAGATCACCGCGAGCGAGGACGCGATCCGCAGGCCCGTGAAGACGTAGGGCGTGGCCGTCGGCAGGGTGACGGTCTTCGTCGCCTGCCAACTGGATGCCGCGTACGAGCGCATCAGGTCGCGGTGCACCGGTCGCACCTGGCGGAGCCCCTTGAGGGTGTTGAAGTACACCGGCACGAACACCGCGAGCCCGGCGACGATCTGGCGGGCCGTTTCGGCGCCGGCGCCGAACATCGTGTACAGCACGGGGGCGAGCGCCACGATCGGCACCACGGAGATCGATGCCACGATCGGGGCGCCCATCTCGTCGGACACGGGAACGAGCGCCGCGATGATCGCGGCCAGGATGCCGAGCACCGCGCCGACCAGCAGGCCGATCAGGGCGTTGCGGCCGGTGACGACCATGCCGTTGATGACGTTCTGCAGGTTGGCGGCGAACTCCTCGCCGATCAGGAAGGGCCCGGGCAGGATGAACGCCTTGATCTCGAACGCCACGACCGCCCACTGCCAAAGCAGGAGGGCGGCGACGCCGAACACGACCGGCGGCAGCGCCGTGCGCACGAATCCGGCCCCGCCCGGCTGCCCCTGGTTCATCGTGTCTCGACCCCGCGCGCGCCGGTGGGCGCCTCGCCGTGCAGCAGCTCGCGCACCTGGCTCACGGCGTGGAAGAACGCCTCGTCCTCGCGCAGGTTCTCGCCGCGCTCGGCCGTGTCGCCGAGGCCGACGCCGAGCACGTCGCGGATGCGTCCGGGCCGCGGCGACATGACCACGACCCGGTCGGAGAGGAACACGGCCTCCGGGATGGAGTGCGTGACGAAGACGACGGCTGCACTGGTTTCGCCGCAGATCCGCACGAGCTCGTTCTGCATCCGCTCGCGGGTCATCTCGTCGAGCGCGCCGAAGGGTTCATCCATCAGCAGCAGGCTGGGGCTTTCGGCCAGCGCGCGGGCGATCGCCACTCGCTGCTGCATGCCGCCGGAGAGCTGGTCCGGGTAGTTGTCGGCGAAGTCGGACAGCCCGACGAGTTCGATCAGTTCGGCCGCCCGCGCCCGCCGGGCCGCCTTGCCGGCCCCGTGCAGTTCGAGCGGGAGCTCGATGTTGCCGGCCACCGTGCGCCAGGGCAGCAGGCCGGCCTGCTGGAAGGCGATGCCGTAGTCCTGGTCGATCCGCGCCTGCCTGGCCGGCTTGCCGAAGACCCGGATGCTGCCGGCCGTCGGGGTGTCGAGGTCGGCGATCAGCCGCAGGAGCGTGCTCTTGCCGCAGCCGCTCGGGCCGATCAGCGAGACGAATTCGCCGGGCGCGACGGTGAGGCTCACGTCGTCGAGGGCGGTGACGGATGCGCCCTTCCGGCCGGTGAAGACACGGCTGACGCCGCCCACGTCGACGGCGGGGGCGCGGCCGCCCGGGGAGGACTCCATGATCATGCTGCGACCTCTCCCCTGCGGAAACGACGAAGGAACAGGCCGATGAGGCCCACGAAACCGGCGGCCAGGAGGCCGACGGCGATGGATCCGAAGATGGGCGCCCACGGTTTGCCCGGGTCGCCGCCGGCCGCACCGGCGTACTCGACGATCAGGCGCCCGATTCCGCCGCGCAGCCCGATCGACACCTCGGCGACCACGGTGCCGATGACGGCACTGGCCGCGGCCAGCCGCAGGGCGGGCAGCAGGTAGCCGACGCTCGCCGGCAGCCGGAGCCGCCAGAGCGTCTTCCACCAGCCCGCGGCGTAGCAGTGCATGAGGTCGACGTGGTTGGCGTCCGGGGAGGCGAGGCCGCGGAGCGCGCCGACCGACACCGGGAAGAACGCGAGGTAGGACGCGATCAGGGCGACCGACATCCAGCTTTCCCAGCTGAAGTCGCCGATCTCGATCTGCGACCCCCAGCGCCGGACCAGCGGGGCGAGGGCGATCAGCGGCACGGTCTGGCTGAGCACGATCCAGGGCAGGACCGCCGATTCGGCGAGCCGGAAGCGTTGCATGAGCAGCGCGAGCAGCAGGCCGACGGTGACCCCGACGAGCCAGCCGACCGCCGCGATCCCGAGCGTGAACATCGATCCCTGCAGCACGACGAGCCAGAGCGGCAGGGCTGCGGCCGCGCCGGTGACCGGTTCGAGAACCCGCTCGGCCATCACCCAGAGGTGCGGCATGGCGAGGTCGCTGGTGCGCGGCAGCAGGGTCGTGCCGCCCACGACGACCCCGTCCGCCGGGCCGAGCAGTTTGTAGAGCTCCCACAGGGCGGCGAGCACGACGAGGCCGAGCGCCCCGGTGACGATGCGCCGCAGCTGCACCTGCCCGCGGCGCGCCTGGCCGCGCGGGGCCCGGGTCTTCCCCGCTGCGGCAGGCTGGGCCGGCGGTGCCGTTCGGGTCATGCCTTGGCCACGATGTGGTCGGCCATGGCCGTGATCACGGTCTCCCCGTAGACGCGCATCGTTTCTTCTTTGTTGTCGTGCTGGAGGTAGCCGGCGAACTGGTCAACGCCGATCTCCCGGAGCGCCTCGAGCTTCTCGATGTGGTCCCTGGCCGTGCCGAGCAGGCAGAACCGGTCCACGATCTCGTCCGGCACGAAGTCGGCGTGCACGTTGCCGGGGCGTCCGTGCAGGTTGTAGTCGTAGTCCTGGCGGCCGGCGATGTAGTCCGTCAGTGCCTTCGGGACGTGCGAGTCGGTGCCGTACTTCGCGACGATGTCGGCGACGTGATTGCCGACCATCCCGCCGAACCAGCGGCACTGGTTGCGCATGTGGTCCCAGTCCTCGCCGATGTACATCGGCGCCGCGACGCAGAATTTGATCGACAGCGGGTCCCGGCCGACGTTCGCCGCGGCATCCCGGACGGTCTTGATCATCCAGGCGGCCACGTCGAGGTCGGCCATCTGCAGGATGAAGCCGTCGCCCACCTCGCCGGCGAGCTTGAGGGCCAGCGGGCCGTAGGCCGCCACCCACACGTCGAGGCTCGAGCCGCGGCTCCACGGGAACTGCAGGGTGGCGCCGTTGTATTCGACCGAGCGCGAGTTCGCCAGCTCGCGGATGACGTGGATCGACTCGCGGAGCGTCTTCAGCGTGGTGGGTTCGCCGTTGATCACCCGCACGGCCGAGTCGCCGCGGCCGATGCCGCAGATGGTGCGGTTGCCGTACATCTCGTTGAGCGTCGCGTAGGTCGACGCGGTCACCGTCCAGTCCCGCGTGCCTGGATTGGTGACCATGGGCCCGACGATGATCTTGTCGGTCTCGGCGAGGATCCGGCTGTAGATCACGTAGGGCTCCTGCCAGAGCAGGTGCGAGTCGAACGTCCAGACGTGGCTGAAGCCATGCGCCTCGGCGAGCTTGGCCAGCTGCACCGTCCGGGCGGACGGCGGGTTGGTCTGCAGAACTGCTCCGAAATCCATCTGTTTCCCGCCTAGATCAGGTACTGGCTCAGGCCGCGCTTGACGAACTGGCCGTCACCCTTGGCGCCGAGGTATTCGTTGTGGTCGATGACGACCTTGCCGCGGGAGAGCACGGTGTCGACGTGGCCGTCGATTTCGTAGCCCTCCCAGGCGGAGTGGTCCATGTTCATGTGGTGGGTCTTTTCGTAGCCGATCGACGTGTGGCCGTTGGGGTCGTAGATGACGATGTCGCCGTCGGCGCCGGGCTGGATGACGCCCTTCTTGCCGTAGAGGCCGAACATCCGCGCCGGGGTCGTCGAGGTGATCTCCACCCAGCGCTCCAGGGTGATGCGCCCGTTGACGACCCCCTGGTAGAGCAGGTCCATCCGGTGCTCGACCGAGCCGATGCCGTTGGGGATCTTGGAGAAGTTGCCGAGGCCGAGGTCCTTCTGGCCCTTCATGCAGAACGGGCAGTGGTCGGTGGAGACCATCTGGATGTCGTTGGTGCGCAGGCTCTGCCACATGTGGTCCTGGTGCCCCTCGGCCCGGGACCGCAGCGGCGTGGAACACACCCACTTCGCCCCCTCGAAGCCCGGCGCCCCGAGGTTCTCTTCGAGCGAGAGGTAGAGGTACTGCGGGCAGGTCTCCCCGAACACGTTCTGGCCGTTGTCGCGGGCCGCGGCGAGCTGCTCGACGGCCTGCCTGGCGCTCACGTGCACGACGTAAAGGGGAGCGCCGGTGAGGTTCGCGATCATGATCGCGCGGTGCGTGGCCTCCTCTTCCATCTGCCAGGCCCGGGCTACGCCGTGGTAGTACGGGTCGGTCTTGCCCTGGGCGAGCAGCTGCTCCACGAGCACGTCGATCGCCGGCCCGTTCTCGGCGTGCATCATGGTGATCAGGCCGGTGTCGGCGGACTTCTGCATGGCGCGCAGGATCTGCGCGTCATCGGAGTAGAAGACGCCGGGGTAGGCCATGAAGAGCTTGAAGCTCGACACGCCCTCGGCGAGCAGGCCGTCCATGGCCTGCAGGGAGTCGGCGTTGACGTCGCCGATGATCTGGTGGAACGCATAGTCGATCGCGCAGTTCCCGGCCGCCTTCTGGTGCCAGGTGGCCAGGCCGTCGAAGACCCGCTGGCCGTAGGTCTGCACCGCGAAGTCGATGATCGTGGTCGTCCCGCCCCACGCCGCCGCCCGGGTGCCGGTTTCGAACGTGTCGGACGCCGCCGTGCCGCCGAAGGGCAGTTCCATGTGCGTGTGCGCGTCGATGCCGCCGGGGATGACATACTTCCCGGTCGCGTCGATCACCCGGTCGACGCTCGCGGGAAGGTCGGTCCCGAGCAGGCGGGATCCGGGCTCCAGCACGGCGACGATGGTCTCGCCGTCGATCAGCACATCTGCCTTCGACCGGCCGGTCGCCGTCACGACGGTGCCGCCGGTGATGAGGGTTGTCGTCATCTCTTGCTCCTCTTGGTGGAACCCGCGGTCAGGGTGCGGTGATCGGTCCGTAGGAGTCCGGGCGGCGGTCGCGGTAGAACTGCCACGAGTTGCGCACCTCGCGGATCAGCCCGAGGTCGAGGTCGCGGATGACGATCTCCTCCGTGTCGGTGGAGGCCACCTCGCCGACGTAGTTTCCGCGCGGGTCGACGAAGTAGGAGCTGCCGTAGAAGGTCACGGCGTCGTCGCCGAACTCCTTCGTTTCGGTGCCGATGCGGTTGTTCGCGCCGACGTAGTACTGGTTCGCGGCGGCCGCTGCCGGCTGCTCGAGCTCCCAGAGCCGGTTGGACAGGCCCGGCTTGGTGGCGGAGGGGTTGAAGACGATTTCGGCGCCGTTCAGGCCCAGCGCGCGCCAGCCCTCGGGGAAGTGGCGGTCGTAACAGATGTACACGCCGATCCTGCCGACCATCGTGTCGAAGACGGGGTAGTCGCCGTTGCCGGGGCGGAAGTAGAACTTCTCCCAGAACTGCGGGAGGTTCGGGATGTGGTGCTTGCGGTACTTGCCGAGGTACGTGCCGTCGGCGTCGATCACGGCGGCCGTGTTGTAGAGCACGCCGGGCTGCTCCTCCTCGTAGACCGGGAGGACGATGACCATCTTGTGCTCGGCAGCGAGCTTCTGGAACCGTTCGACCAGCGGGCCGGGCACCGGGTGCGCGTAGCCGTAGTACTTCGAGTCCTGCACGATGCCGAAGTACGGACCGTGGAACAGCTCCTGGAAACAGATCACCTGCACGCCCTGTTTGGCCGCGGTTCGCACGAATTCCTCGTGCCTGACGATCATCGATTCCTCGTCACCCGTCCAGGTGGTCTGGGTGATTGCTGCCCGAACAACGGTCATGGTGCCTCCAGAATTTCGCGGTGAGCCTGTCCAGATCGAAACTTTTTCGGACTGCGTTGTCCGTATTTGTTATTATTCGATGTAAACATTTCAGTTGTGTTTCCGAGTGTGTCGCACGCGTTAATCATCCTGTCGTCGAAACCAGGCAGGGGCAAGAGAAGAATGCAAATCTTTATCGACGAGATCGAGCGGCGCACGCCGGCCGGGATCGCGGCGGCGATCGGCCGGATGATCCGCACCGGGCAGCTCGCGCCGGGCGACCGCCTGCCCACGGTGCGCCAGTTCGCCAGCGAACTCGGGGTGAGCCCGGCCACGATCAGCCACGCCTGGCAGGCGCTGTCCGGGATCGGCCTGATCGCCTCGCGGGGACGGAGCGGCACCTTCGTGCTCGAGCAGGCGCCGCAGTGGCTGCCGGCCCGGAGCCAGTCGATGGCCGGCCACCAGCAGGCCACCCGGGTCGACCTGTCCCGCGGCACCCCCGACCCGCTCCTGCTGCCGGCCCTGGGCCCGGCGCTCTCGCGGGTCTCCCAGCGCGCCGTGACGCCGAGTTACCAGGACTTCCCGGTCATCCCGGAGCTGCTCGCCGTTCTGATCGAGTCCTGGCCGTTCCCGGCCGAGTCGATCACCGTCGTCGACGGCGCCCTCGACGCGATCTCGCGCAGCCTCGACCAGGTCACCCGGTTCGGCGACCGCGTGATCGTGGAGGATCCCGGTTTCCCGCCGTTCTTCGACCTGCTCGACCAGCTCGGCGTCGAACGGATCCCGGTCCCCGTCGACGAGCACGGGATCGAACCCGCCGCCTTCGCGGCCGCGCTCGAGCTTTCCCCGGCCGCCGTCATCCTGCAGCCCCGCGCGCAGAACCCCACCGGAGCGTCGATGACGGCCGAGCGCGCGGAGGAACTGGCGGGCCTGCTCGCGGGAAGCGAGGCCGCCGCCCACACGATCGTGATCGAGGACGACCACTCGGGCGAGATCAGCATCGCACCGGATGTCAGCCTCGGCCGGTGGCTGCCCGGGCGCGTGCTGCACGTGCGCAGCTACTCGAAGTCCCACGGCCCCGACCTGCGCATCGCCGCGCTCGGCGGGCCGGCCCGACTCGTCGACCGGATCGTCGCCCGCCGCATGCTGGGGCCGGGCTGGACCAGCCGGATGCTGCAAACGATCCTGTTCGAACTCCTCACCAACGGGGAGAGCATCGCCCAGGTCAGCGAGGCCAGACGCATCTACTTCGCCCGGCAGAAGGCACTCGCCGACGCCCTGAACGAGTTCGGCCTCGGCGTGCACCAGGCCGACGGGATCAACACCTGGCTGGCGGTGCCGGACGAACGGGACGCGATCGTGCAGCTCGCGGCCGCGGGCATCCGGGTCGCCGGCGGCTCGTCGTTCCTCGCCTCGGACTCCGCCTCGGACCGCCCGGGGTCGTTCATCCGGGTGACGGCGGCGGCCATCGAGGGCGACGTCGCCCCCATCGCCAGGGCGATCGCGATCGCGGCCCGGCCGCCGGGACCGGGTGCCCACTCCCTCGAAACGAGATGGACCTAGCACCCAACGCGGGGCCAACTTGTGCCCATTCGGACAATTGTCGCCGGCGCATCGGCGACAGTCGTCCGATGCGGCAGCACGTGTTCGGTGCGCGCGTTAAGCTCGAAGCAGACCGCCGGTTGGCTCTGACCGGTCGAGCTGCCTTGGATTTGGGCCGCAGGTCGCCGAGCACCCTCGGATTCCCCTGCCATTCCTGTCCCATCCCGCGCTCGCGCAAGCGCCGGGCCGGACCCCCTCCCGTGAGGCTCCCCATGAACCGCAAAACCCTGCACCTCGGCGCGCTGGCCATCGCCGCCTCGACCCTGCTGCTGGCCGGCTGCGCCGGGCAACCGGCCGGCACCGCCCCGAGCGCGAGCGCGACGGCCGACTTCCCGGTCAGCATCGACAATTGCGGCACCACGGTGACCGTGCAGAAGGCGCCGGAGCGCATCGTCACGATCAAGTCGTCGACCACCGAGCTCCTGCTCGCCCTCGGCCTCGGCGACAACATCGTCGGCTCGGCCTTCCTCGACGGCCCGCTGCCGCCCGCCCTGGCGCCCGCCGGCAAGGCGCTCAACGTCATCAGCGACTTCCTGCCCGGCCAGGAGGCCGTTCTGGGACTCACCCCCGACTTCATCTACGGCGGCTGGGAGTCGAACTTCTCGGCCGACGGCGTCGGCGAGCGCGACCGACTGGCCGACCTCGGCATCGGCAGCTACGTCTCCCCGGCCGCGTGCAAGGCCGCTGAGCACATGCCCGACCCGCTCACCTTCGAGAGCGTCTTCGACGAGATCACCGAGGCCGGCGCCCTGTTCGGCGCCGCGGATGCCGCCGCCGCGCTGGTCTCCGATCAGAAGGCCGAGCTGGCCGCGCTCGAGCCCGCTTCCGGCACCACGACGGCGCTCTGGTACTCGAGCGGAACGGACACCCCGTACGTCGGCGCCGGAATCGGCTCTCCCGCCATGATCATGGACGCGGCCGGGCTGGCGAACATCTTCGGCGACGTGCACGACACCTGGACCTCGGTCGGCTGGGAATCCGTCGTCGAGGCCAACCCGGACGTGATCGTGCTCGTGGACGCCACCTGGAACACGGCGGCGTCCAAGATCGCCACCCTCGAGTCGAGCCCGGCCACCCAGGGCCTCGACGCGGTGAAGAACAAGCGCTACGTCATCCTTCCGTTCGCGGCCACGGAGGCCGGCATCCGCAATGTGGAGGCCGCCGCGTCGGCGATCGACCAGCTCGCCGCCTTCGACAAGTAGGCCAGCAGATGGCGACCGAGCTGAAGGCGACAAGCACGAGGAGCGGCCGGAGACCACGCGGCCGCTACCTCGGCTGGCTGACCCTGTCGCTCGTCGCCCTCGTGCTCGTCAGCGCATCCGCCGTCGCGGTCGGGCCGGCCGATGTCAGCCTGCCCGACGTGATCGGCAGCATCGCCGGGCACCTCGGCCTGCCCGGCGTCGCCGTGCCGCCGCTCACCGACTCGATCGTCTGGCAGCTGCGCCTGCCGCGGGTGCTGACGGCCGCGGCCGTCGGCGCCGGGCTGGCCCTCAGCGGCGCGGTGATGCAGAGCGTCACCCGGAACCCGCTGGCCGACCCCTATCTGCTCGGCCTCTCCTCCGGCGCGTCGTTCGGCGCGGTCTGCGTGGTCATCCTCGGCGTCTCCTTCGCGCTCCCCGCCGCGGCCTTCCTCGGCGCCCTGGTCGCGCTCGTCGCCACCCTCAGCATCGCCAGGGTCGGCGGCACGATCACCCCCGGCCGCGCGGTGCTGTCCGGCCTGGCGATCGCGCAACTCGCCGCGGCCGCCACCTCCTTCGTGATCTTCTGGTCGGCCAAGGGCGACTCCTACCGCGAAATCCTGAACTGGCTGCTCGGCTCCCTCGCCGGCAGCGACTGGACAAGCGTCGCCATCTCGGCGTCCGCCCTCGTCGTGGTGGGAACCGGCATCGTGCTCGCGGCCACCCGCCTGGACGCGTTCGCGTTCGGCGACACGTCAGCGGCATCCCTCGGCATCGACGTCAACCGAACCCGCTGGGCCCTGCTCGGCGCCGTCGCCCTGCTCACCGGCTCGATGGTGGCCGTCAGCGGCGCGATCGGGTTCGTCGGCCTGATCCTGCCGCACCTCGTGCGCGGCCTGAGCGGGCCGGGACACCGGCGCCTCCTGCCGCTCGTCGCGGTGCTCGGCGCCCTGTTCCTCGTCGTCGCCGACACTCTCGCCCGCATCGTGTTCGACCCGCGCGAGCTGCCGGTGGGCATCATCACGGCGTTCATCGGCGTGCCGGTGTTCATCCTGCTGATCAAGCGCAAGCGGAGCGCCGCATGGGCGTGATCCTGGCGGACGTGTCGTTCGCGATCGACGGCGTGAGCATCCTCGAGGACGTGTCGGCGGTCATCCCGGCGGGCACCGTGACCGGGCTGCTCGGCCCGAACGGGGCCGGCAAATCGACCCTGCTGCGCCTGATCGCGGGCCTGCAGACACCGGATGCCGGCACGGTCCGGCTGGGCGGCACCGTCGTCGCGTCCCTGCCGCGGCGCGAGGCCGCCCGGCGGATCGCCCTGCTCGAGCAGAGCGCGGCGCCGAGCGTGGACCTGTCGGTGCTGGAAGTGGTGCTGCTCGGCCGCATCCCGCACCGCAGCCGGGTGCTCGGCAGCTTCGGCGGTGACGAGGACCGAAGGGTCGCCGAGCACTCCCTGGCGATGGTCGGGGCCGAGGGGCTCACCGATCGGCAGTGGCACACGCTCAGCGGCGGACAGCAGCAGCGCGTGCAGATCGCGCGGGCGCTGGCGCAAAGCCCGAGCCTGCTGCTGCTCGACGAGCCGACCAACCACCTCGACGTGAGCGCCCAGCTCTCGCTGCTCGGCCAGGTGCGCCGCCTCGGGCTCACCTCGGTCATGGCGCTGCACGACCTCAACCTCGCCGCGGCCTACTGCGACCAGATCCTGCTGCTGCACCACGGAAGGCTGGTGGCCTCCGGGACGCCCGAGGAGGTGCTGCGGCCGAGTGTCATCGCGGATGTCTACGGCGTGGACTGCGACATCATCGCGCACCCCCGCGGCGGGCATCCGGTCATCGTCTTCTCTCCGTCCGATGCGCCGGAGGCTGGAGCATGATCGGCAACATCACGGTCCTGGCCGGGGGCATCGGCGGCGCCCGGTTCACCCGCGGGCTGCTGCACCACCTCTCGGCGGCCCGGCCGGAGGCATCCGTCACCGTCGTGGTGAACACCGGCGACGACATGTGGCTGGACGGCCTGCGCATCTGCCCCGACCTCGACACCGTGATGTACACGCTCGGCGGCGGAATCAACGAGGAGCAGGGCTGGGGCCGGCCGGAGGAATCCCGCCGCACCTCGGCCGAGATCGCGGCGTACGGGCGCGGCTGGTCCTGGTTCACGCTCGGCGACCTCGACCTGGCCACCCACATCGTGCGCACCGACCTGCTCCGGAACGGTTCCACGCTAAGCGAGGCGACCGAGGTGCTCTGCCGGCGTTGGCAGCCCGGCGCCCGGCTGCTGCCGATGAGCGACGACCCGGTCGAGACATATGCCCGACTGGCTATGGATGCCGACGAGCACCGGGCGGGCGATCTGATCCACTTCGAGGAGTGGTGGGTGCGCTATCGGGCGGCAGTGCCGGTGACCGAGTTCGTGCCGGTCGGCCTGGCCGCGGCCGGGCCGGCGCCGGGCGTTGTTGACGCCATCGAGGGCGCAGACCTGGTCATCCTGCCGCCGTCGAACCCGGTCGTGTCGATCGGCACGATCGTCGCCGTTCCGGGGATCGCCGAGGCCCTCCGCGGCACCTCCGCGCGGGTCGTCGGGGTGTCGCCGATCATCGCGGGCGCCGCGGTGCGCGGCATGGCCGACGCCTGCCTGAGCACGATCGGCGTCGAAACCTCGGCTGCGGCGGTGGGCCTGCACTACGGCTCCCGGAAGAGCGGCGGCTTGCTCGATGCCTGGCTCGTCGACGAGACGGATGCCGCGGCCGTGCCCGTGCTCGAGGCCGCCGGCATCCGCTCTGCTGCAGTGCCGCTCTGGATGCGCGACGTGCCCTCCTCGGCCGCGATCGCCGCCGAGGCGCTCGCGATCGCCGCCGCAACGGGCTGAGCGCGCAAGAACTGAACTGAACTGAACTGAACTGAACTGCGGACAAAGTACCTTCCTCGCGCCAACGAAGGTACTTTGTCCGCAACTCAACCATGCAGGCGGCGCGGGGAGTCAGGGTCCGATCTGGCGAGGGGCCTCGGCGGCCACGCCCGGGGCAACCGAGGTGCCGGCCACGAGCGCGCTCGTGTGCACGCCGACCCCGCGCTGCAGCGCCTCGGCGAGGTTGTCGACCGTGTCGACGTCCCGGCGGATCGACGCGGTCGGCGGCAGGCCGAGCGGCACATGGCCGGCCGCCTCGTGCGCGGCACGGGAGCCGAGGCCGAAACGCGGGCTGAACGGCACCCCGGCGAGCGCGAGCAGCGCCGTGGTCCCGGTTCCCTCCTCGTCGGCCACCATCGAGAGCGGATGCGCGGCGGCGAGGCCGAGCGCTGCTTCGACGTCGGCCACGGTGAGCGCGGGAAGGTCGCCCGTCACCACGGCGATCCCGCGGCCGGGGAAGGCCGCTCGGGCGGCATCCGTGCCCTGCCGGATGGCCGCGTTGAGCGGGCCACGCTGGTCGCCCTGGTCGCCCTGGTCGGTCGGGTCAAGCCGCACTTCGGGCACGATCACGGCGCCGAGCTCGGCCAGGCGAGCCGCAATCGCTTCCTCGGCGGTCACCACGAAGACCTGGCCGATCAGTGGCGTGTCCAGGAGTGCCGCCACGGTGTCGAGGGCGAAGGCATCCGCCAGCCCACCGCGGTCGGGCAGATCGCCGAGGCGACTCTTGGCCTCCGGCGTGCCCTTGACCGGAACCACGGCCACCCAGCTCACGCGGGGTCGCTTCCGCACGCACAGGCAGCAGCGCCAGCGGCGCCGGCAGCAGCAGCAGCAGCAGCAGCAGCCTGCCCGGCCGCGAAACCCTCCGCATACGCCTCCGCCGACCCGAGGCGGAACATGTCCTGGTCGCTCGGGCGCAGCAGCCGACTCGCTCCGCGCGCATCCGCCGCGTCGAGTTCGCCGACCAGCCTGCCGAGCCCGCGCACCACGGCCACCGGATTGCCGCTCGTCTTGCCCTTGACCAGGTCGGCCGCCCCGGCGATCTCGTCGGCGACGGCGGCGATCGTGGCGTCGAGGCGCTTGCCGGAGGAATCCTCCGTGCCGCGGAGGTCGTCGAGCACGGCCAGCCCGGCCGCGCCGATCGCGATGTCGGTCTGGCCCTCGCGCCAGGGTCGCCCGACCGTGTCGGTGATCAGCACACCGAGCCACAGCCCGGTGCGCTCCCGCAGCGCCGCGCAGAGCGCCCGCGCCGATGCATCCGGGTCGATCGGAAGCAGCAGCACGGTGCCGTCGGGGGTGTTGCTCGCGTCGACTCCGGCCGCAGCCAGCACGAGTCCCTGCCGGTTCTCGACGATGCGGGTCACCCCTCCCGGATGCTCCCGGGTGGCCACCACGCGCACGGTCTCGTCGGTGATCGCCTGCTCGCGGTCGGCGGCGGCCACCTGCCGGCCCTCGGCCTTGGAGACGATCTTGCTGGTCACGGCCAGGATGTCGCCGCCCCGCAGTAAAGCCCCGGCCGCGCCGAGAATGATCGCCGCGAGGTCGTCGCCGGCCTCGATCTCGCCGATGCCTTCCGGGGCGAACACGGTGAGCGCGCCGGAAGGCACGCCCTCGGGCCCGGCTGCGGGCGCAGCCCTCTCGTTCATCGTTACCGGACGAGCTTCGGCAGCACGTCGCGGCCGAAGACGTCGATCCACTGGCGCTGGTTGCGGCCCACATTGTGCAGGTAGATCCGGTCGAAGCCGAGGTCGACGAACTTCTGGATGTAGGCGCGGTGGTCGTCCGGGTCGGCCGAGATGATCATCCGTCCCTCGAAGTCCTCGGGGCGCACGAGCTTGGCGATCTGCTCGAATTCGAACGGCGAACGGATGTCGCCCTTGGGGAACTTCATCCCGCCGTTCGGCCACTCCACCATGGCGTTGCGCATGGCTTCCTCGTCGGTTTCGGCCCAGCTCATGTGCAGCTGGAGCACCTTGGGCATCGCCGACGGGTCCTTGCCGGCATCCTTCGCGCCCTCGTCGAATTTGCCGAACAGCATCGAGATCTTCTCGAGCGGGGCGCCCACCGTGATCAGGCCGTCGGCGTGGCGGCCGGCGCGTTTGGCCGTGACCGGGCCCGCGGTGGCGATGAGGATCTCGGGGGCTACCTCGGGCATCGTCCAGAGCCGGGTCGACTCGAGCTTGTAGAACTGCCCGGAGTGCTTGACGTCCTTGCCGGCGATCGAGGCCGTGAACAGCTTCGAGATGATCTCGATGGCCTCGAACATGCGGTTGATCCGCTCCGGGGCTTCCGGCCAGTACTGGCCGACGATGTGCTCGTTGAGCGCCTCGCCCGAGCCGAGGCCCAGCCAGTGCCGGCCGGGGTACATCGAGGCGAGGGTGGCGGAGGCCTGGGCGACCATGGCCGGATGCCAGCGGAACGTCGGCGCGGTGACCCCGGGCCCGAGGTCGCCCTTCGTGCGCTCGCCGATTGCCGCGAGCACGCTCCAGACAAACGACGACTCGCCCTGGGCCGGCACCCACGGCTGGAAGTGGTCCGCCGCCATCACACCGCTGAAGCCGTGCTCCTCGGCGTGGGCCGACAGGGCGACAGCCTCCGCGGGGGCGAACTGCTCGAGCATTGCCGCGTAGCCGATCTGCAAATCCGTCATGCAGTCATCCTGCCAGTCATAGGCTGGAACAATGCGCATCGCCACCTGGAACGTCAACTCCATCCGTGCCCGTTCGGCGCGCGTCGTCGACTGGATGGTGCGCGAGGACATCGACGTGCTCGCTATGCAGGAGATCAAGTGCAAGCCCGAGCAATTCCCGGCCCAGGCCTTCGAAGGCGCCGGCTACGAGCTCGCCATCCACGGGCTGAGCCAGTGGAACGGTGTCGCCTTCGCCAGCCGCGAACCGATGACGGATGTCGCCACCAGCTTCCCCGGGATGCCCGGCTTCCTGAAGGGCGAGGAGGGGCCCGGCCTGCCGCTGGAGGCGCGCGCGCTGGGGGTCACGGTCAACGACCTGCGCCTGTGGAGCCTCTACGTGCCGAACGGGCGCACCCTGGACGACCCGCACTACGTCTACAAGCTCGACTGGCTGGCCCGCCTCAAGGAGCACGCGAGCGCCGAGCTCGCCGCCAACCCGCAGCTGGCCCTCGCGCTGATGGGCGACTGGAACGTGGCGCCGCTGGACTCCGACCAGAACGTCCCCGGGCTCGTCCCCGGGTTGTCCACCCACATCTCCGCGCCGGAGCGCGCCGTCTTCCACGCCTTCGAGGCCGCCGGTTTCACCGACGTGGTGCGGCCGCTCGTCCCGGAGGGGGCGTTCACCTACTGGGACTACAAACAGCTCGCTTTTCCGCGCAACGAGGGCATGCGCATCGACTTCATCCTCGGCTCGCCGGCATTCGCCGACCTGGTCACCGGGGCGAGCATCCACCGCAACGAGCGCAAGGGCGACGCCCCGAGCGACCACGTGCCGGTCGCCGTCGAGCTCGCCCTCGAGGACGAGGACGACGACCGCCCGATGATCTTCTAAGACCCCCCCCCCCCCCCCCCCCCCCCCCCCCCCGCCAACCCTCGCGAAACCGCACTTGTGCGCGTTATGAGGCCCGTTTAGCCTGCACAACTGCAGTCTCGCGAGAGGGAAGGGGAAGGAAGGGGCGGGGTCAGGCGAGGAGGGCCGCGATCAGCAGCAGCGACGGGAGCGATGCGATCGTCGTGACGAGCACCGTGTCCCTCGCGATCACGGTTCCGCGGTTGTACCTCGCCGAGAAGTTGTAGATGTTCTGGGCCGTCGGCAGCGCTGACACCGTCACCACCGCGAACAGCTCCGTTCCGGTCAGGCCGAACGCGAACCGCCCGAGCAAGTACGCGATGACGGGCATCACGCCAACCTTGATCACGGAGGCGACCGCTACCTGCTTGCGCCCGGTTCCCGCCTTCAGCAGGCGCTGGCCGTGCAGCGACATCCCGAAGGCCAGCAGCACCATCGGGATCGCCGCGCCGCCGAGGATCTCCAGCGGCGCCAGGATCGGCTCAGGGACCGTGATCCCGAGGGTGGCGATCAGCACCGCGGCTGCGGAGGCGATGATCATCGGGTTGCGCACCGGCTGGGTCAGGATGGACCGCAGCGACACCCGGCCGCGGGTGGACATGTCGAGGATGGTCAGGGTGAGCGGCGCAAGCACGAGCAGCTGGAGCAGCAGCACCGGGGCGACGTACTGGGCGCTGCCGAGGACATAGATGGCCACCGGCAGGCCGATGTTGTTGGCATTGACGTAGGTCGCCGCGGTCGCCCCGAGCGTGGTCTCGGCCACCGGCGTGCGGAAGAAGACCAGGGACACCGTCACGAACAGCGCCGCGCCCAGCAGGACGCTGCACAGCACGGTCATCAGGAACGGGGAGACGAAGACCCGCACGTCCGCATGCACGAGGACCGTGAACAACAGGGCGGGGGTCGCCACGAAAAACGTGAGCCGATTCAGCACATACCCGGCCCCCGGACCGGCAATCCCGATCCGACCAACCACATAGCCGACCAGGATCACGAACCCGATGATCGCGAACCCGATCAGCACACCACCCATTACCGGGAGTCTACGCGGCGCGCGGCGCGCGGGCGGTCCGGCCGCACTG
Source organism: Cryobacterium sp. TMT1-2-1 (assembly GCF_004403955.1). Classification (NCBI taxonomy): domain Bacteria; kingdom Bacillati; phylum Actinomycetota; class Actinomycetes; order Micrococcales; family Microbacteriaceae; genus Cryobacterium; species Cryobacterium sp. TMT1-2-1. Next base: position 64,820 of record NZ_SOHC01000071.1, on the reverse strand, counting down.
ACCTTCTCGGGGCGTTTCCTTGCGGCGGGCGCAGCCCCGCCCTTACCCTCAGACCATGCCCCACATCGACGTACCAGGCGCATCGCTCTACTACGAAACCGCCGGACACGTGTCCGCGCCCGCCCTGTTCCTGCTCCACGCGGGGATCGCGAACCTGCGGATGTGGGACCCGCAGGTCGAGGCACTGGCCGCGGACCACTTCGTCATCCGATTCGATTCCCGCGGTTTCGGCCAGACCACCTCGGAGGATGTCCAGTTCTCCAACCGCGACGACGCCCGGGCCGTGCTCGACCACCTCGGCATTGCCGCGGCGACCCTCGTCGGATGCTCGCGCGGCGGCTCGATCGCGATCGACGTCGCCGCGGAGACCCCGGAGCGCGTGAGGGGCCTGGTCACGATCGGCTCCGGCCCGAGCGGGTTCCCCGAAGTGGAGCTCACCGACGTCGAGGACGCGGCGTTCGACCTGGTCGACGCGGCGTTCGAGGCGAAGGACTGGCACCGTCTGGCTCGGCTCGAGGTTGCCCTGTGGGCGATCGGGCCCCTGCGCCGGGAGGAGGACCTCGACCCTGAGTTCGTCTCCCTCGCATACGAACTCAACCGCGTCAATGTCGTCCACGCGGAGGAATGCCCCGTCCCCGTCCCCCTCGATCCGCCCGCCTTCGATCGCCTGGTCGACATCGAGGTTCCGGCGCTCGTCACGGTCGGCGCATTCGACATCACCCCGGTGCTCGCGCAGTACGAGTACCTGCTCTCCGCCCTCCCGAACGCGCGCGGGGTCACCTTCCGCGACGCCGCGCACCTGCCCAGCGTTGAGCTGCCGGCGGAATTCGAGCAGGTCCTCCTCGATTGGCTGACCGAAAAGGGCCTGTGACCCCTGGCCTGCCTGCTCGCCGGCGAGCGGCGCCCCGGTCGCTAGTCTGGGGCCCGTGATCGAGCTGCATCTGCGCGGACGGGTCGCGGCCGGCCGCCGCGCGGACCTCGTCCGGCTCCTGGCCGAAGCGATCCCGTTCTACGAACGGCCCGGCGGCATCCGCGTGCGTGTGCTGTGGGACCTGGCCAACCCGGACCGGTTCGTCGAGATCATTGAGTACGCGGACCAGGACTCCCATGACCGGGACCAGCTCCGCGTGGAGCCGGACCCTGAGATGATCGCGTACCTGCACCGCTGGCGCGAACTCCTGGCCGGCCCCCCGCAGGTCTCGATGCCGCGAAACCGCAGTTGTGCGCCTTAAACGGGCCGCATAACGCGCACGACTGCGGATTCGCGGGGAGGACGGGCAGAATGGGGGCGTGACCCCAACGACGAAGACCGCGCCCTTCGGGTTCCGCCGCAATCTGCTCCGGCCCGACGACTCCGAGCGCACCGACCGCGTCACCTATATCGAGCTGTTCTTCGACCTGATCTTCATCCTCGCGCTCACCCAGCTCTCCCGGTATCTCTACGAGAACCAGTCCTGGACCGGCGCGCTCGAGTCCGCCATGCTGGTGCTCGCCCTCTGGTGGGTCTGGGTGTTCACGACCTGGGTCACCAACTGGCTCGACCCGGCGCGGCTGCCGGTGCGCGGCGTGATCATCGCCCTCTCGCTCGTCGGCCTCGTGATGAGCACCTCCATCTTCGAGTCGTTCGGCGACCGGGGCATCGTCTTCGCGATCGCCTACGTGAGCCTGCAGCTCGGGCGCACGGTGTTCATGGTGCTCGCGCTCGCCCGGCACGACCGCGCCCTGCACCAGACCTTCCTGCGCATGCTCGCCTGGCTGTCGGTAGCCGCGGTCTTCTGGATTGTCGGCGCCCTGCTGCCGCTCGAGTTCCGTCTCCCGTTCTGGATCGCCGCCCTCGCGATCGAATACCTCTCCGCGAGCCTCGGCTTCCGGGTGCCCGGAGCGGGAAAGGCCGCCGTCGACGACTGGGACCTGTCCGGCCCCCACATCGCCGAGCGCAGCGCCCTCTTCGTGATCATCGCGCTCGGTGAGTCGTTCCTGGTCACGGGGTTCGCCTTCGTCGCCCAGGAGTCCTCACTGCCGGGCGTGCTCGGGATGCTTCTCGCTTTCGTCACCGCGGTGGCGATGTGGTGGCTCTACTTCGACCACGGCGAGAGCGCCGGGAGCAAGGCCATTGCGCGCGCCTCCGCCCCGGGCCGGATCGCGCGTCTCGCGTACACCTACGTGCACGCGATCATCATTGCCGGGATCGTGCTGACCTCGGTCGCCGACAAGGAAATGCTCGAGCATCCGGATGAGGCCATGAGCTGGTCCACGGCCGTCACCGTCGTCGGCGGGCCGGTGCTCTACCTCGTCGGGCTCGTGCTCTTCCGCCGGATCGTCGCCAGGGAGCTGCTCGTCTCGCACCTGACCGGCGTGGCGGCGCTGCTCGTCGTGTTCGCGCTCGCGTTCCAGGTGTCGCCGCTGCTGCTCGGGGCGATGACCACGGCCGTGCTCGTCATCGTCGCCGCTTGGGAGACGATCCTCCGGGTGCGGACAGGCACGGACGAGCCCGAGGCCGGCTGACCCGACTTCGGCCGGGCGGGCCGCCCTTCCGCTTGCCGCGGGGCGGCACTGGCATGCAGCATGGCCACGTCATCCGAAGACGAAGCGAACCACAGTGGGGTGTCGGCCGAGGGCCGCTCCTTCCGTTTCAAGTTCTCGCCCGACGAGGCGTTTCCGCCCGGCAGCTTCGTGACCTTCCGCCAGGCGCCTGATCGAAGCGCCCTCGGCCAGGTGGAGTCCAACTCGGAGCGTCCCGCCGGCCGGGCGGCAGCCTCTGGCCGGATTCTCGGCGTCATCGACGAGGGCGGCCGGCTGGATCCGCTCGCCTCGTCGCCCTTCCGGTCCGCCGAGGTCGCCGCGGCAGGGGAGGAAACGATCGAGCTCCTCCACCGCGCGACGGGTGCGACCCTGGAGGTGGGCTCCCTCACCACAAACCCCGACGTGCCCGCGCGACTGCTGCCGCATCGCTTCAACCGGCACACGTTCTGCTGCGGGCAGAGCGGATCGGGGAAGACCTACGCGCTCGGAGTCGTGCTCGAGCAGCTCCTGGCCCACACCGAACTGCCGTTGGTCATCTTCGATCCCAACGGGGACTTCGTTCGGCTGCCCAATCTGCGCGCCGATGCGCCGGGCGAGGCCGCCGAGCGGCGCAAGTTCGGGCTGTGGCTGCTGCTGTCCACGCAACGCCCGTCCAAGGTCCACCCGAGCATCATTTCGCAGTGCGACAACTCCGTCCTGATGAAGATGAGCTCACCCCTGGATCTGACGGAGCTGGGGGCCGTCTTCGGCTTCGCGCCGGCGCGCTGCTGTCCCGGTCCCCCCGCTTCCGCCAGGGTGAGGCCTTGTTCGCCGGCGGGTTCGTGCCGGCTCCGTGCGTTATGCAGGTCAGAAACCGGCTGACGCACGAGGGCGGCACGGACGTCGGCGTCCCGCTGCGCACGTGATGAACCGCCCACACGACACGCGGATGGCCCGGCCGAGGTTAGAACCCGAAGTCGCCGCCACCGCCGAAGTCGCCAAAGCCGCCGCCACCTCCGAAGTCGCCGCCGCCCGAATCGCCGCCGCCCGAACCGCCCGCAGAGGCATCCGCCCCGGACGCGTCGGCGCTTCCGGCATCACCGCCGGCGTCGGATCCGGACCCTGCGTCAGCTCCGGCATCCGTCGGCATGAACGCGCTCACAATCGCCGACCCGATGACGTACCCGGCAATGGTTCCGAGCATGGAACTGCCCACCATGCCGCCGAAGCTCATCCCGCCCTGGCCCTGGTTGCCGAACGTGCGGGCGAGCGTGCCCGGCTGCTGCAGCTCCGCTCGCGTCGCGGCCTGGGCGAGGGTCGCCGGCTCCGCGTTCGCGGGGCGCTCGCTCGGGTTGACGTTCTCACTGAACTGCCGGAAGAGCAGGTCGCGCTGCTCCGGCGTGAGCTTCGCGAACGCCTCCGTGTGCACCTCCTCGATCGTCTCGGGCGGGGCCGTGCGGAGAAGGTACTGGTAACGCTCGACGGCCATTTCGTCGTCGGTGCGCTGGGGCGCGGCCGCGCTGCGCGGGGCCCTGGGCGGTGCATGCTGCCGTTCCGGCTGCGGCTCTTCGCGGCCCAGGAGGCGATCGAGGAATCCCATGGTGTGCTCCCTTGCTTCGGTGTGCTGCTCCCACGATTCCAGCCCCGGCTGGATGTGCGCTGAACCCGCGCCCAGAGCGAGACGACGGTGACGGATGCAATGGTTCGAACTACTATCTGCTGCGTGGCGTGGGCTGTCCACGCCGATCAAGAGGGTAGGTGGTCGCGATGAGCGGACGAGTGGTGCACTTCGAAATTCCCGCGGATGACATGGACAGGGCTGCGGAGTTCTACCGCGCGGCATTCGGCTGGGACATCCGCCCGATGCCGGAGATGGACTACGTGATGCTGCTGCCGACACCGATATCCGAAGAGGGAGTGCTGGCGGAGGCCGGGTCCATCAACGGCGGAATGTTCAAGCGAGACGCGAAGCTGGCAAATCCGATCGTGACCATCGATGTCGCCGACATCGATGCGGCCCTCGAGAAGGTCTCAAGCCTGGGCGGATCGACAGCCCTGCCCAAGCAGGTCGTCGGCGAGATGGGCTTCGCGGCTTACTTCACCGACAGCGAGGGCAACCTGATGGGGCTCTGGCAGAACGCCTGAGCGCCCTGCCCGGCCGAGGTCTCCTCGCGGTCTACCTTTGAGCCATGGACTTCACGGCGCTGCCCACACTCACCGGGCAACGGGTCACCCTGGAACCGCTCTCGGCCGATCACGTCGAGGAGCTCAAGGTCGCGGTCGCGGAGGGCGAACTGTGGCGGGCCTGGTACACGGGCATCCCCTCGCCGGACGGGATGGCTGCCGAGGTGGCACGGCGACTGGCGCTCTTCGCGGCCGGGCAGATGCTGCCCTGGGCGATCCGGGACAACGCGCGCGGGACCGTCGTGGGGATGACCACGTTCATGAACATCACCCCGCAGCACCGTCACCTCGAAATCGGCTCCACCTGGCTGGCGCCCAGCGCCCAGCGCACCGGCATCAACACCGAAGCGAAGCTGCTGCTGCTCAGGCACGCCTTCGAGGCGCTCGACTGCATCGCGGTCGAGTTCCGGACCCACTTCCACAACCGGCAGTCCCGCGCCGCGATCATTGCCCTCGGCGCCAAGCAGGACGGGGTGCTGCGCAATCACCAGCTCGGGCGGGACGGGACCCTGCGCGACACCGTCGTCTTCTCGATCATCCAGGGCGAGTGGCCGACGGTGCGGCTCGGGCTCACCGAGCGGCTCACCCGGCACGCATCCGCCCGCTGACTCGGGCGACGCGCGAGAGTGGCCGGTTCTAGCCGCGCCCGACCCACTTGTCCATCGAGCCGTACACGCCGAAGACCCGGCCGGCGACGGAATCCCAGACGGGCAGGGGAAGCACGCCCTTGAGCACCTGGGAGAGTCCGACCGTCCACGGCATCATCAGTGAGGCCTTCCCGGCGAGCATCGAGCGCCACACCCGCTCCACGACATACTCCGGGGTCATCAGGGGCGTGAGGAGGGGACCGCGGGCGCCCTCGAACATCCCGGTCGAGATGTAGCTCGGCGACACCGTGGTGACCTTGACGTTGCCGAAGTCCTGCTGCACCAGCTCGAGGCGAAGCGAGTCGCTCCAGCCGATCAGCGCCGCCTTCGAGGCCGCGTAGACGCTCATCCTCGGGTTCGAGAGCATGCCCGCGGCCGAGGCGATATTCACGATCCGCGCCTCCCGGTAGGAGTTCGCCATCATCGCCGGCAGGAACTCGCGGGTGATGTACATCGGCGCGAGCGCGTTGATCTGCATGGTCTGGCGTGTGTCGTCGCCGTTGTCGTGCTCCCAGAAGTAGGAACCGCGCACGATCCCGGCGTTGTTGATCACGATGTCCGGGTCGCCCACCTCGGTGCGCACGCGCTGGGCGGTCTGCGCGATCGCGCCCAGGTCGGCGATGTCGACGACGTAGCTGGCGATCTGGGTGCCCTCCGCGGCGCGCCCGGACAGGACGGACGCCGTCGCGGTCAGGGCCCCCGCGTCCCGGTCCCAGAGAATCACGGACTTCGCACCCTCGGCGACGGCGCGCTCGGCGTACAGGCGGCCCATGCCCATGGCGGCTCCGGTGATCAGGACGTGGGCTCCGGAAACGGTTCGACTCATGGGTCCATCATCGCAAGAGATCCGCCCCCGCCCCGACGGGGCATGCCATGATTGCGGCGAGGACGAGGAGGCCGACCATGTCAGCCAAGAAGCCGAGGCTCCGCAAAGCGGTCTACTCCGGCGAGCTGCGCCGCCTCCAGACCGAGCTCGTTGCCATGCAGGAGTGGGTACGCGCCTCGGGCGCTCGCATTGTCGTGATCTTCGAGGGCCGGGACGCCGCCGGCAAGGGCTCCGCGATCAAGCGCGTCACCCAGTACCTCAACCCGCGCATCGCCCGGATCATGGCCCTCCCGATGCCCACCGACCGCGAGCGCGGCCAGTGGTATTTCCAGCGCTACATCGAGCACCTGCCCGCGGCGGGCGAGATCGTGCTGATGGACCGCTCCTGGTACAACCGCGCCGGCGTCGAACGGGTGATGGGGTACTGCACGGCCGACGAATACCGCCGCTTCCTGCACCAGGCACCGCTGTTCGAGCGGATGCTCGTGGAAGACGGCATCCTGCTGGTCAAGTACTGGTTCTCGGTGTCCGACCGGGAGCAGGAGGCCCGGTTCCGCTCCCGGCTGAACGACCCGATGCGCCGGTGGAAGCTCTCCGAGACCGACCTGCTCTCGATCACGAAATGGGTTGACTACTCCAAGGCCAAGGATGAGATGTTCGTGCACACCGACATTCCCGAGGCACCGTGGTGGGTGGTGGAAAGCGAAGACAAACTCGCCGCGCGCCTGAACATGATCAGCCACCTGTTGTCGATCGTGCCCTACGAGCACCTCCAGCCGCCGGACGTCACCATTCCGCCGCGCCCGGCGGCCTCCGACTACGAGCGGCCCCCGCGCGAGCAGACCCGGCCGGTGCCCGACTACGCCGCCACGCTGACGCCGCCGAAGAAGAACGGGAAGTAGCGCGCGTCCGGGCCCCGCCGCCCGCGGCATAGGCTCGGTGCATGCGATTCGGACTCTTTGTACCCCAGGGCTGGCGTCACGACCTCGTCGGGATCGACCCCGCGGGGCAGTGGGCGGCGATGAGCGGCCTGGCCGCGCACGCCGACGCGGGCGCCTGGGAATCCATCTGGGTGTACGACCACTTCCACACCGTGCCGGTGCCGAGCGAGGAGGCCACCCACGAGGCGTGGACGCTCATGTCGGCGTTCGCGGCGACCACGACGCGCGTGCGCCTGGGGCAGATGTGCACCTGCATCAGCTACCGCAACCCCGCGTACCTGGCCAAGGTCGCCTCCACGATCGACATCATCTCCGGCGGCCGGGTCGAGATGGGGATCGGCGCCGGTTGGTACGAGCACGAGTGGCGCGCCTACGGCTACGGCTTCCCGCGCGCCGGCGAACGCCTCGCCCGCCTCGACGAGGGCGTGCAGATCATGCGCCAGGCCTGGACGACCGGCACGGCCACCCTCGACGGCGAGCACTACCAGGTGGACGGCGCCATTGTGCGGCCGCTGCCGCTGCAGGAGGGCGGCATCCCGATCTGGATCGCCGGCGGCGGCGAGAAGGTCACCCTGCGCATCGCCGCGCAGTACGCGAATTACACCAACTTCGACGGTTCTCCGGAGGGCTTCGAGCGCAAGAGCCGGCTGCTCGAGCAGCACTGCGCGACGGCCGGCACCGACTTCGGCTCGATCACCCGCTCGTCGAACTACAACACGGTCGTCGGACGGGACGAGGCCGAGGTGGCCGAGCGCCTCGACGCGATCCAGGCCCGGGTCACGCCGTACCTGGGCGCCGACGGGGCGGAGAACTTCATGGCCGAGTACCGCGGCGGCAAGGCTCTCTGCGTCGGCACGCCGGAGCAGATCGTGGAGCGCCTGGCCGGGATGAAGGCACGCGGCCTCGGCTACTCGATCCACTACTTCCCCGAGGCCGCCTACGACCGGTCCGGGATCGAGCTGTTCGAACGCGAAGTCATGCCCGCCCTGTGACCGAGATCCGCTGGGAGGAAGCCGGGGAGCAGCGCTCGGCGCTGTGGCGCTCCGAGAGCGGCTGGGAGCCGCCCCGGCGAGTGGTCATCGCCGACGACACGCTGACCGCGGATGTGGCCTACCGCCTGGCGAAATCGGGCACCGGGATGTTGTGGCGAGGGGATTTCCTGGGCGCCCGCCAGCTGCTGCAGGCACTCGGCCGGCGGGTTGACCGCGGGCGGCGCCCGGCCGACAAGGACCTCACCGCCGCCTTCCGGCGCTCACGGAGCGAGGCGCTCACCCGCGCGCAGGTGCTGGGCCTGGTGCTCGTGCCGCTCGAGGCGGACTACACGGTTCCGCTGCGCCGGGCGCCCGACGTGCGCCTGGCCTGCACCGAGACCTACGGGCCGGCCGACGGGCCGTCGGTGACCTCGCTGCGCGAGCTGATCGGTGTGATCGGGGCGCATGAGTGGCGCACGAAGGGCGTGCCGATACCGGCGCTCGGCGCCCGAATCCACCCACACTACGGCGTGTTCTCGCCCATTCGTGGGGAGTACCTCGAGCTGGTGCAGTCCGCTCCGCTTCCCGCCGGCAGCCTGGCCTTCGACATCGGCGTCGGCACCGGCGTGCTTGCGGCCATCCTGGCCCGGCGCGGTGTCGCGCGCGTCGTCGGGACCGACCAGGACCCCCGGGCGCTGGCCTGCGCGCGCGCGAACATCCAGCGCCTGGGTCTGGGCGACCGGGTCGACATCGTCCCGGCCGACCTGTTCCCGCCGGGACGCGCCCCGCTGGTCGTCTGCAACCCGCCCTGGATCCCGGCCGCGGCGGTCACGTCGACCGACTTCGCCGTCTACGACCCCGACAGCCGGATGCTGCGCGGCTTCCTGGCCGGCCTCGCCGACCACCTCGAGCCGGGCGGGGAGGGCTGGCTGATCATCTCCGACATCGCCGAGCTGCTCGGGCTTCGCTCCCGCGCGGAGCTCCTCGGCCTCATCGACGATGCCGGCCTCGAGGTCGTGGAGAGACTCGACACCCGGCCCACGCATCCCCGCGCCGCCGACGCCAGCGACCCGCTGCACGCCGCCCGCTCGAACGAAGTCACCTCACTCTGGCGGCTGCGCGCCAGGCGCGGCGCGGCCTGAGGCCAGGCGCCAGCGCGCCCACGGCCAGACCCCGTCCATTTCGACCTCGAGCGAGAAGCTCAGGAGGATTCGGATCAGCACGATCGCGGCGAGCACCAGCACGCTCTCCACCGTTGTTGTGACGAGGATGGTGCGGATGATGTCCGCCACGATCAGCACTTCCAGGCCGAGCAGGATGGCCCGGCCGAGGTTCCTGCGCAGGCTCTGGTACGCGCGGGCCCTGGTGTCGGCCCGCAGGGCACGCGGCACGGCGACGAGGAAGGCAGCCGCCCCGCCGAACACCATGATGGCGGCGCCGACCGCCTCGACGACCTGCACCAGTGCCGTAATAACCTGCTCGAAGGTCATGGGTCCGCTCTCGCCGTTTCCTGGGACGACGATATCACCGCGCCTCCGGCCAGTATTATCGGCCCATGGACTCCGCGATCGGCGGGCGCCGCAGCAGAGGAGGCCGGGCATGGACGCACATGACATCGCGGGCCTCCTCAGCGAGATCCTGACGCTGGTCGGGCTGCTCGGCGGCGGCGGGCTCTACCTCGCCGGGCTGGCCGTTCGCGACCTGCGCGGGCGCTGGGTGCGCACGGAAGGCGTCATCGCCGGCGCCGGGCCCGGCCCGGTCATCCGGTGGTTCGACCGCACCGGCGAGGTGCACGAGTCGCCGGCGACGACGCAGGAGACCGCCATACTCGAGCCGGGCGATGACGTGCCGGTCTGGTTCCGCGCCCGTTCGCCCTGGCGCTGCCGCACGCACGCTCCGGACCACGACGGCAAGGCCCTGCGCCTGACCGGCCTCGTGCTGCTGGGCGTGGGGATCGCGGCGGCCGTCCTTGGCTTCGTGCTGCTCTTCGTCTAGGCCGCCGGCTCACCCCGTGAGGGGTCGCAAATCGAGCTTCGTTGGCCGATTCAAGGTCGATTTGCGACCCCTCACGCGGGCCGGCGGGGGTACGCCCGGTAGCGGGCGCGAACCTCCGGCTCGAGGTGTTCGGTGGCGTAGCTGAGCGCGGTGCGCGGCATCCGGCCGGCATGCTCGTCGAGGAAGGCCAGCAGAAGGGGGCGGTCGAGCTTGCCGACCTCGCGCAACATCCAGCCGACGGCCTTGTGGATCAGGCTTTCCTGGTCGCCGAGCAGCCGCTCCGCGAGCTCGAGCGTCGTGGTGGCGTCGCCGTGCGCGATGAAGGCGCTACTGGCGAGCATGGCGACCCGCCGCTCCCAGAGGCTGTCGCCGGCGGCGAGGTCGAACAAGACGTCGCGCGGCCGGTCGACGAGGTACTCGCCGAGCAGTGTCGGCGCGGACGCATCCACGAGGTCCCAGTTGTTGACGAGGCCGCGCCGCACGGCAGCCAGGTAGAACTCGGCGAGCCTCGTGCGTGCGACCTCGTCGCGCGTTCGGGCGCGGCTCGCGCGCCGGAACCGGCCGACCAGGATCAGCAGGGCCGCGAGCCGGTGCTCGTGCACCTCGCTGGTGAGGAGCGTCTCGACCTCCCGCAGCCCCAGCCCGGCGAACCGCTTCACGACCAGCCGGATGTCGGGCAGCCGCAGGCCGGCGAAGACGTCGCCCTCGCCGTACTGGCCCGGCCCCGTCTGGAAGAAGCGGGCGACCTGGGCGGCGCGGTCGGGGTCGGCGAGCGCGGCGAGCGCGGCGCGCACCGCGGCGGCCGTTGCCGGATCCGTGCTCGCATCGCTGCCGTCGTCCGTAGAATCCGTCATTCCCGCACTCTAACCCGGCGATTTCTTGCAAGAAGTCGTAAGAAACGCCGCTCGCGGCCGGATATTCTGAGGATACGGCGCACCCAACGCGCCGCCCACTGCCGCGACCGCGGCGAACTCAGAGGACGGGAGGTTCCCATGTCGAATTATGTTGCAGAAGCACTGGTCGGTGAGCCCGAGGTTCTCGAGGACGTCGCGACCCACCCGGCCTGGCTGCGCCTCAAGGCCGCCGCGACCGCCCTGCAGGGCGTCCAGGCGCAGAACGGTTCGATCCCCGAGCCGTCGGCGCACCCGGATGCCGCGGCCCGCGTCGCCGTGATCACCACCGCCATCCGGGAACTCGCCCCGCTGTTCCCGCACGACGCCGCCTATCTCGACGCCGCGGTGGCCGACTTCGACCGCTGGGCGAGCGAAGGCTTCGGCGAGCCCGACTTCTACGACGCGCTGATGGCCTTCCAGCCGCAGCAGCACCGGGTCGACGGACTCCGCCACCTCGTGGTCTTCCCGATGTACACGCAGAACGGCAGCTCGAACCGCCTGGTCGAGGCCGTTCTGATCGCGGTCATCTGGCCGGCGTTCATTGCGGAGCTGGAGCAGGAATACACCAACGGTTTGTTCGTGCCGATCCGCTTCCTCGACTTCACTCCCGGCTACGACACCAACTCCGCGGTGCTGTTCCCCGAGACGGTCGCCATGCGCGAGATCCCGACGTTCACCTGGGGGGCGATCTTCGCCGACCGCGAGGCCGCCAGGTACCGCCGGGTCGTGCGCGCGGCATCCGAGATCACCCGTCTCGAACTGCCCGACGACGCGGCCGCGCTGCTCGACGACCAGCAGCTGGCCGAGGAGACCTTCGTCATGTGGGACCTCATCCACGACCGCACGCACATGCGCGGCGACCTGCCGTTCGACCCCTTCATGATCAAGCAGCGGATGCCGTTCTTCCTGTATTCGCTGGAGGAACTGCGCTGCGACCTGACCGCCTTCCGCGAGTCGGTCAGGATCGAACGTGACGAAAACGCCAGCCCGGAGGCGCGCAGGCACGCCAAACTGGTTCAGTACGCCGTGATCTTCGACCGGATCTTCCGGTTCTCGATCACCGGCAGCCGAACCCGCAACTACGACGGCCTCGGCGGTCAGCTGTTGTTCGCGTGGATGCACCAGCACCACGTGCTGCACTGGACCGACACCCGGCTCGCCTTCGACTGGGACGCCGTCCCGGACGTGGTGATCGCGCTCGGCGCGCAGATCGACGACCTGTACTGGGCGTCGATCGACCGCCCGAAGAAGGCGCACTGGCTGGCGGCGTACGACATGATCAGCGCCACGTTGACCCCGAACCCGGCTTCGACCTGGGCTCGCGGGCTGCCGCTCGAGGTGCTCGCCGGTCCGCCGAAGGGCTACACCGACCTGGTGCTGGACGACGAGTTCCCGCTGTCCATGTTCTTCGAGGCGCTGGACAAGAAGATGAAGTCCGTCATCGAGTCGACCGTTGGGATCACCGCGCGTGGCTGATGTCCCCACCGGGGCGACGGCGCCTGCCGTCGCTGGTCGCACCGTGCTCATTGCCGGCGCGACCAGCGCGGCCGGGGTCGCCGTCTGCGCGGCGCTGTCGGCGGCGGGGGCCACGGTGATTGCCGTCGGCTCGAACGTGGACCACCTGCAGGCGCTGAAAAGCCAGGTTCCGGATGCCGCCACCTTCGTCTACGACCTCGCCAACTTCGCCGAGGTGCGCGCCCTGGCCCACACCGTGCACGAGGCGCACGGCCGCATCGACGGCCTCATCCACCTCGTGGGCGGCTGGCGCGGCGGGGGCGGGCTGGCCGGCCAGACCGACGAGGACTGGGATTTCCTGCACGGCCGCGTTCTCACCACCCTGCGCAACACGACCCGCGCCTTCAACGACGACCTGCTTGCCTCCCCGGCGGGCCGCCTGGCGATCGTGTCCTCGGTCTCGGTCGACAAGCCGACACCGGGCGGCGCGAACTACGCGACGGCCAAGGCCGCGGCCGAAACCTGGACCCGCGCGGTCGGGCAGGGCTTCGCGAAGACGGCCCCGGATGCCGCGGCGGTCATCTTCGCCGTGCGCGCCCTCGAGGGCCTCGAGGCCGAGCTCGCCGCGTCGGTGGTCGGCCTGTGGGACGCGCCGGCGGCATCCGTCAACAACACCCGGATCCCGCTCCACACGCGCCCAGATTGACGGTTGCGCTCGAGTTTGCCGGGCGCACCGGTCAATCTCGACCGCAACCGCCAAGGTCGGCGGGACGCGGCGTGACCACTTCGCGGGCTCAGCAGAATGGGCCAAGATGGAGGGGTGACCCAAATCCATGACCTGAACTCCCGCGGCTTCGCCTCAGACAACTATTCGGGCGTGCACCCCGAGATCCTCGAAGCCATCGTGGCCGCCAACGGCGCCCACCAGATCGCCTACGGCGAGGATGTCTACACGGCACGGCTGCAGGAGGTCTTCGCCGAGCACTTCGGCGAGGGCGTCGAGGCGTTCCCCGTGTTCAACGGCACGGGCGCGAACGTGATCGGGCTGCAGTCGATGCTGCCTCGCTGGGGCGCCGTCATCTGCACGGCCACCGCGCACATCCACTCGGATGAGGGCGGAGCGCCCGAGAAGGTCGCCGGCATCAAACTGCTCCCGATCCAGACCCCCGACGGCAAGCTCACCCCCGAGCTCATCGCCCAGGAAGCCTGGGGCTGGGGTGACGAGCACCGCGCCCAGCCGCTGGTGGTCTCGATCACGCAGTCCACCGAGCTCGGCACGGTCTACACGGTCGACGAGGTGCGCGCGATCGCCGACTACGCGCACGCGAACGGCATGAAGCTGCATATGGACGGCGCCAGGATCTCCAACGCCGCCGCCTCGCTCGGCGTGCCGTTCCGCGCCTTCACCCGCGATGCCGGCGTCGACGTGCTCAGCTTCGGCGGCACGAAGAACGGCCTGATGTACGGCGAATGCGTGGTCGTGCTGAACCCGGACGCCTCCGAGGGCCTGATCTACCTGCGCAAGCTGAACATGCAGCTGTCCTCGAAGATGCGCTTCATCTCGGCCCAGTTCATCGCCCTGCTCGGCGGCGACCTCTGGCTGCGCAACGCCGGCCACGCCAACGCCATGGCCGCCCGGATGCGACTGGCGCTCGAACACGGGATCGCGACGGGTTCGATCACCGGCGTCAGGTTCAGCCAGCTCAGCCAGGCCAACTCCATCTTCGCGGTGATCCCGCCCGGCATCGGCGACCGGCTGCGCGAGTCCTTCCGCTTCTATGACTGGGATGCGGCGACCGGCGAGGTGCGCTGGATGTGCGGCTTCGACACGCACGAAGAAGACATCGACGCCTTCGTCGCCGCGCTGGAGCGGGAACTCGCGGTCCGATGAGCGTCTTCGCCGCCAGGCCGTGGCTCGGCGCCTACGCGCCCGGCGTGCCGACCGCGGTCGAGTCATCGACGCAGACCCTCGTCGACATGATCGACGGCTCGGTCGCCCGGTTCGGCGACCGAGTCGCCCTCGACTTCTTCGGCGCGACCACGAGCTACCGGCGCCTCGGCGACCAGGTAGCCCGGGTGGCGAACGGGCTGCGTCGCCTGGGCGTGAAACCGGGCGACCGGGTGGCGCTCGTGCTTCCGAACTGTCCGCAGCACGTGGTCGCGTTCTACGCGGTCCTGCGCCTGGGCGCGATCGTCGTCGAACACAACCCGCTCTACACCGAGCGGGAGCTCCGTCACCAGTTCGAGGACCACGGCGCACAGGTCGCGATCGTCTGGGACAAGGTCTACGCCACCGTGCGCGACTTCCCGAAGGACATGGGGGTGTCGAAGGTCATCGCCGTCGACCTCACCCAGGCCATGACGCTGGGCAAGCGGCTGCTCCTGGCCCTGCCGATCCCGAAGGCGCGCGCCTCTCGTTCGGCCCTGACCATCGGTCGCCTCCCGTCGGACGCCCTCGACTGGGACTCCCTCGTCGGCTCCCGACGGCTGCGCCCCTCGCATCAGCGGCCCGGCGTCGGCGACATCGCCGCGCTCCAGTACACCAGCGGCACGACAGGCGCCCCGAAGGGCGCCATCCTCACCCACTTCAACCTCCGCACCAACGCCCTCCAGGGCGAGGCGTGGGTGCAGGGGCTCCGCCCGGGCGAGGAGGTCGTCTACGCGGTCCTGCCGATGTTCCACGCCTACGGGCTGACGCTCTGCCTGACCTTCGCCATGGGCACGGGCTCCCGGCTCGTGCTGTTCCCGAAGTTCGACGAGGGCCTGGTGCTGGATGCCGCCCGGCGCACCCCGCCGACGTTCATGCCCGCCGTTCCCCCCATCTACGACCGGCTGGTCACGGCTGCCGCGAAGCGCAAGATGAGCCTGCGCGGCATCCGTTTCTCCATCTCCGGGGCGATGAGCCTGCCGGTGGCGACCGTGCAACGGTGGGAGGACGCCACCGGCGGCTGGCTGGTGGAGGGCTACGGGATGACCGAGACCTCACCGGTCGCGCTCGGAAACCCGATCGGGCCGAGCCGGCGCCCCGGCACGGTGGGCGTGCCGTTCCCGAGCACCGAGATCCGCGTTGTTGACCCGGACGACCCCACCGTGGATCGCGGATTCGACGAGGAGGGCGAACTGCTCATCCGCGGGCCGCAGGTGTTCTCCGGATACTGGAACCGGCCGGAGGAGACCGCCGAAGCGCTTCTTCCGGGCGGCTGGCTGCGCACGGGTGACATCGTCAGCGTCACCCCCGACGGCTTCGTCACGGTCGTCGACAGGATCAAGGAACTCATCATCACCGGCGGGTTCAATGTGGCCCCCTCGGAGGTCGAAGCGGCCCTCCTCTCCCATCCCGCCGTGCAGGATGCCGCCGTCGTCGGGCTGCCGAGCAAGGCAGGCGGCGAGGACGTCGTGGCCGCGGTCGTGCTCAAGGCGGGCGCGAGCCTCGACGTGGACGCCCTGCGGGACCACTGCCGCACCCGCCTGTCCGCGTACAAGGTTCCGAGGAACGTCGTCCAGGTCGGGGACCTGCCGCGTTCCCTGATCGGCAAGGTGCTGCGCCGCCAGGTGCGCGAGAGTCTTTCCGAGAAGTAGGTCGCCCGCGAGGGCGCCTCCCTTTCGTGGCTATATGCGGGTGCATGGAATATGGCGACGACGATCGCGTTTAGACAGGTGGGTCAGTGTTGCCCCGCCCCCGTGTTCCAGCCGAAGGACAGCACCCCATGACCCTGATCACCGATTCCATCAGCCGCGCCGCCGACACGACCTCGCCCATCCTCCCGGTTCTCGCCGAGCGCTGGAGCCCGCGCGGCTACGATTCCGCCGCCGTCATCGACGAGACCACCCTGACCACGGTGCTCGAGGCCGCCCGCTGGGCGCCGTCGGCCAGCAACATCCAGCCCTCGCGCTACATCGTCGCCCGCCGCGGCTCGGCGAGCTTCGGCACCATCCACGCCGCCCTGATGGGCTTCAACCGGGCCTGGGCGGATGCCGCCTCCGTCTTGATCGTGAACGTCGCCGAGCTGGACATCGACGACACCCGCCAAAACCCGTGGGCCCGGTACGACCTCGGCCAGGCCGTCGCCCACCTGACGATCCAGGCGCAGCACGAGGGCCTGCACACCCACCAGATGGGCGGCTATGACGCCGCCGCGCTCGCGCTGGCCTTCGGGCTGGCCGACAACCAGGCGATCGTGTCGATCACGGCCATCGGCGTGCTCGCCGATGTCGGCACCCTCTCGAAGGAGCTGCTCGAGCGCGAATCCGCGCCGCGCACGCGCAAGCCCCTCGCCGACCTGCTCCTCGTCAACGACTGACCGGGCCGTTCCACGTTCAGTTGCGGACAACGGACCTTCACTTCGCTGGGGAAGGTACTTTCTCCGCAACTGAATGCCGGGGAGCGTGTCGAGTTTCGCTAGGCGGCCAGGCGCGCCTGGGAACGGCGGGCCAGGCGCACGGCGCCATCCGGCACCTTCGTGTCGCGGTTCAGCCGGGCCCCGTGGCCGATGCGGGCGTCAGCCCCGATCCGAGAGTGGCTGCCGATGCGCACGTCGTTGCCGATGACGGCCCCACGGCCCACGTGCACGTCGTCGCCGATGAAGGCCAGGCTGCCGATCCGCGCACCCTGGTCGATCCAGCTTCCCTGGCCGATCCATCCTCCGCGGGCGACGCGAGCCTCGGCCTCCACATACGTCGTGGACGCGATGAACGTGCTGTCCTCGACGTTCGCCCCCGGCGCCACCAGCCCGCCGCCGTTGGCGTGCCTACGGTACTTCGTGACCGTGCCGGCGGCGTCTTCTACTTCTTCGATCTTCCGTGTCATTGCCTCTCCCCGGACGCGTCATGCGCGTCGTGCGTTCGGACGCGTGGTGCGCGTCGCTGGCTTTAACACGCGGGCGGCACGGTTGATTCCCCGGCCGGCCCGACCTCAACCGGCCGGTCTGCCCTCAACCGGCCGATTTGTGCGAGACGCCGTGGGCTTCCGGGCGGACGTCGTCGCCAATCACCCGCGCGGCGGCGAGCAGCAGGGGAATGGCCCGGGCAGCGAACGCGTCGCCGACGCGGGACACCGGGCCGGAGACCGAGATGGCCGTGGGCGTCGGGGCGCCGGGGACCGCAACGGCAAAGCATCGCACGCCGATTTCCTGCTCGTTGTCATCAATGGCGTAGCCCCGCTCACGGGTTCGGGCCAGGTCGGCCAGCAGCTCGTCAACGGTGCCGATGCTCATCTCCGTGGGCGTCGGCATGCCCGCCCGGGCGACGATGCCCCGCACCCGGTCGTCGTCAAGCTGGGCCAGGATCGCCTTGCCGACCCCCGAGTCGTGGGTGTGCACCCGACGCCCCACCTCGGTGAACATCCGCATCGAGTGCGCCGAGGGGACCTGGGCGATGTACACGACCATGTCCCCGTCGAGCATCGCCATGTTGGACGTTTCGCCCAGCTCGGAGACCAGGGAGGCCAGTTGCGGCCGGGCCAGGGCGCCGAGCTGCTTGCTCGCCCCGTCGCCCAGCCGAATCAGGCGCGGACCCAGCGCATAGCGCCGATTGGGCAGCTGCCGGGCGTATCCGAGCGCCACCAGGGTGCGCAGGAGGCGGTGAATAGTGGGGAGCGGCAGATCGGTCGACCCGGCCAGTTCAGACAGGGTCACCTCGCGCCCGGCATCCGTGATGAGCTCCAGGAGTTCGAAGACACGCTCCACAGACTGAACGCCGCCGATAGTCTTTACCGCCATTCCCTGGCCTCCCGTGAGTGTCTGACAGAAATTTACCGCATGGCGAAATTTTTGTCTCAAATCCTAAGATACCTCAGGATTGTGGGGGCCGGCGGGGAGACCTGGGAACGGTTGTGTTTCCGCAGGATAGACAATAATATCCGTAATATGAAAGAACCTGGCGGAACGATGATGTCGCTGACACTCACTGACGCGCGGCCGGTCGCCCGCGCCGAGGAAATTCTCACCCCGGAGGCGCTGGCCTTCATCGAAGACCTGAACCGCCGCTTCGCTCCCCGACGGAGTGAACTTCTCGGCGAACGGAAGGCCAGGCGCGACACCGTGGCCGCCACGGGCAGGCTGGACTTCCTGCCGGAGACCGCCTCGGTGCGCGCCGGCGATTGGCAGGTCGCCGCGGCTCCCGCGGCCCTGCGCGACCGCCGGGTCGAAATCACCGGCCCGGCCTCGCCGGCCAAAATGGCCATCAACGCGCTCAACTCAGGGGCCCGTGTGTGGCTGGCGGACCTCGAGGATGCCAGCTGCCCGACCTGGCCCAACGTGGTCGACGGCATCCTGAACCTGCGCGACGCAGCCGCCGGAACCCTCGCCTACACCTCGCCGGAAGGCAAGGAATACCTGCTGCGCACCGACGCCTCTCCCGCCGTGGTCATCACCCGGCCGCGCGGGTGGCACATGGTCGAACGCCACGTGCTGATCGACGGCGAGCCCGCGGTGGCAGCGCTCGTGGACTTCGGCCTGCACTTCTTCCACACAGCGAAACTGCTGCTGGCGGCTGGCCGTGGACCGTACTACTACCTGCCCAAGATGGAGAGCCATCTCGAGGCCAGGCTCTGGAACGACATCTTCGTTTTCGCCCAGGACTACCTGGGCGTGCCGCAGGGCAGCATCCGTGCCACGGTACTGATCGAGACCATCCCGGCGGCCTTCGAAATGGACGAGATCCTCTTCGAGCTTCGCGACCACGCCTCGGGCCTCAATGCCGGACGCTGGGACTACCTGTTCAGCATCGTGAAATACTTCCGCGATGCGGGCCCGGCGTTCATCCTGCCGGACCGATCCTCGATCTCCATGACGGCGCCATTCATGCGCGCGTACACCGAGCTGCTGGTCAAGACCTGTCACCGGCGCGGCGCCTTCGCCATGGGCGGCATGGCTGCGGTCATCCCGAACCGGCACGAACCCGCGGTCACGGAGGAGGCCTTCCGCAAGGTCAGGGCGGACAAGGTTCGCGAGGCGCTCGACGGCTTCGACGGCTCCTGGGTGGCTCACCCCGACCTCGTGCCCGTCTGCCAGGAGGTGTTCGACGACGTTCTCGGCGAGCGCCCCAACCAGCTCGACAAGGCGCGCCCCGAGGTTACCGTGACGGCGGATCAGCTGCTCGACATTGCCTCCGCGGCCGGCCAGGTGACCGAGGCCGGGCTGAGGCTGAACCTTTACGTGGCCGTGGCGTACACCGCCGCCTGGATCTCCGGAAACGGGGCCGTCGCCATCCACAACCTGATGGAGGATGCCGCGACGGCAGAGATCTCCCGGTCCCAGGTCTGGCAACAGATCCGCAACGGTGTCACGCTCAGTGACACGGGGCGCACGGTGACCCGCGAACTCGTCGCCCGGATTCTCGGCGAGGAGACGGAGAGACTTCGCTCGGAAGTGGGCGAGGAGGCCTTCAACGCGTTCTACCGGCCGGCCGGCGAGCTGATTGGGGAGATCTGCCTCTCTCCGGAGTACACGGATTTCCTCACCACGCCCGCCTACGAGCTGATCGACTGACCCGTGGGCGCAGCCACCTCCCTCTCCGCCGCTGATCTGCGGCAGATTGACACCCAGCTGGCCGCCACCGACACCCTGCTGGACACGAACTACCCCGGTGACGACGGCAGCCGCCAGCCGGTGCACACCGTCTACGTCCCGGCGGACCTGTTCACGCCGGGCCTGGCCGCCGAGTGGGGAGAGCGAGCCCTGCACGCTGCGGCCGCCCACGGCGGCCTGTCCCGGCTGGGGTCGCTTCTGGGATTCGACGATGACCTCGCCGAAGCGATCTCGACTCGCGTCGAGACGAAGCTTTCGAGCGAACCGATCGAGGACCTGCGGCTGGACTTCGAGGATGGCTACGGAAACCGCGGCGACGAGGCGGAAGACGAGGACGCGGCGAACGCAGCGCGGCTGGTGGCCCGGTCGGTGGCCGAGGGCACCGCTCCGCCCTTCATCGGGATCCGCTTCAAGGGCCTGGAGACGTCCACGCGTGCCCGAGGGCTGCGCACCCTGGACCTGTTCATCTCGGGCCTGGTCACGGCGGGCGAGCTCCCCGACGGCCTGGTGCTGACGCTGCCCAAGGTCACGACGGTGGACCAGGTGCAGGCGATGGGCTACGCCGTTGGCCGGCTGGAGGACGTGCACTCGCTGCCCGCCGGCCGGTTGCGCTTCGAGGTGCAGGTTGAGACACCGCAGCTGATCCTCGGCCCGGACGGAACCTCGCCGGTGGCCCGACTGGCGCACGCTGTGCCCGGGCGGATCAGCGGGCTGCACTACGGAACCTACGACTACAGCGCCTCGCTGCAGATCTCGGCCGAATACCAGTCGATGGAGCATCCGGTCGCGGACTTCGCCAAGGAGGTCATGCAGCTGGCGGTTGCCGGCACCGGCATCCGGCTCTCGGATGGTTCCACCAACGTCATTCCGGTGGGCGACGGCGTCGATGACGCCTGGCGCTTGCACGGCCGGCTGGTTCGACGGTCGCTGGAGCGTGGCTACTACCAGGGCTGGGACCTGCACGCGGCGCAGCTGCCGAGCCGATTCGCCGCCACCTTCGGCTTCTACCGGCAGGGACTGCCCGCCGCTGCGCTCCGGCTGCGCGCGTATGCGGACCTGACCGCCCGGGACAGGGCCGCCCCGGTCGGGGCCGGAAGCGGCATCCTGGACGAGCCGGCGACGGCACGCTCCCTGGCGGGGTTCGTGCTTCGCGGTGTGCAGTGCGGCGCGGTCGGCGCCGAGG
This sequence comes from Cryobacterium sp. TMT1-2-1, assembly GCF_004403955.1. Taxonomy (NCBI): domain Bacteria; kingdom Bacillati; phylum Actinomycetota; class Actinomycetes; order Micrococcales; family Microbacteriaceae; genus Cryobacterium; species Cryobacterium sp. TMT1-2-1. The sequence continues at coordinate 43,697 of NZ_SOHC01000071.1, read as the reverse complement.
AGGCCCTGGCCGTGACCGGCCTGGGCCTGGCCAGGCTCACCCTGCTTGCCCATCCGCGATTGGATGCCGGTAGCCTTGCCGGAACTCCGGGAGCAGACGCATGAGCAACTATTATTCCCCAGAGGGCGGCCTGCCCGCCCAGACCGCGCTCCTCACCGACCGCGCGGTGGTCAAGGCGGCGTACACGGTGATCCCGAGGGGCGTGCTGCGGGACATCGTCACCAGCAACCTCCCCGGCTGGGAGAACACCCGGGCGTGGATCCTGGCCAGGCCGATCGCCGGCTTCGCCACCACCTTCGCCCAGTACATCGTCGAGGTGGCGCCCGGCGGCTGCAGCGCGAAGCCGGAGCCAGAGGCCGGCGTCGAATCCGTTCTCTTCCTCACCAGGGGCACGCTCACGCTGACGCTCGACGGCACCGAACACACGCTGGAACCGGGCGCCTATGTCTACACGGCGGCCGGGGCGCGGTGGTCGGTGAGAAACGACGGCGACGAACCCGCGACCTTCCAGTGGGTGCGCAAGGCCTACGAGCCGCTCGAGGGCTACACGGCCACGTCATTCGTCACCAGCGATGCCGCCGTGACGCCCTCGGCCATGCCGGACACGGACAACCGGTGGTCGACCACCCGCTTCGTCGACCCGAACGACCTGGCCCACGACATGCACGTCAATATCGTCACGTTCGAGCCCGGCGCCGTCATCCCGTTCGCCGAAACCCATGTGATGGAGCACGGCATCTTCGTGCTCGAGGGCAAGGCCGTCTACCGGCTCAATGACGACTGGGTCGAGGTGGAGGCAGGCGACTTCATGTGGCTGCGCGCGTTCTGCCCCCAGGCCTGCTACGCCGGCGGCCCCGGGCAGTTCCGCTACCTCCTGTACAAAGACGTCAACCGGCAGATCCGCCTGACCTGACGATGAGCGCCAGGCCTGAAGACACCGCGCCGACGGGCCCCGCGGCCCGCGGGTTCGACCTGGTCATCCGCGCCTCAAGGATCCTGACCCCCGCCGGCATCGTGTCCGCCGAGGTCGGCATCCGCGCCGGAGTGATCACCCGGATCGAGCCGCTGGGCAGCGGTTTGGACGGGGTCAGCACGATTGAGCTGACGGCCGACGAAACCCTGATCCCCGGACTGGTCGACACCCACGTGCACGTCAATGAGCCCGGACGCACGGAGTGGGAAGGCTTCGCGTCGGCCACCCGGGCCGCCGCGGCCGGCGGTGTCACCACGATCATCGACATGCCGCTGAACAGCATCCCGCCGACGACGACCGCCCGGGCGCTGGAACTCAAGCGCAGCGTGGCGCAGGGCCAGTGCTTCGTCGACGTCGGTTTCTGGGGCGGCGCCGTCCCCGGCAACACGGCGGAGCTGCGCGGGCTGCACGACGCCGGCGTGTTCGGCTTCAAGTGCTTCCTGCTGCCGTCGGGGGTGGACGAGTTCCCCCCTCTCGAGCCGGCCGAGATGGAGGCGGACATGGCCCTGACCAGCGGATTGAACTCCGTGCTGATCGTTCACGCCGAGGATGCCCGCACGATCGACCGGGCGCCGGCCGCCGCGGGCGACCACTACGACACCTTCCTCGCCTCCCGACCGCGGGCGGCCGAGAACCTCGCCATCGCCGACGTCATCGAACGCGCGCGCCGGACCGGTGCGCGCGCGCACATCCTGCACCTGAGCTCCTCGGACGCGCTGCCGATGATCGCCGGCGCCAGGCGCGACGGGGTGAAGCTGACGGTGGAGACCTGCCCGCACTACCTGACCCTGACGGCCGAGGAAATCCCCGACGGCGCGACGGCGTTCAAGTGCTGCCCGCCGATCCGCGAAGCCTCCAATCGCGACCTGCTCTGGCAGGGCCTGACGGAGGGCGTCATCGATTGCATCGTGTCCGACCACTCCCCGAGCACGCTTGACCTGAAAGACCCGGCGAACGGTGACTTCGCGGTCGCCTGGGGCGGGGTGTCCTCCCTGCAGCTGGGCCTCTCCCTGGTCTGGACAGAGGCCCGGACCAGAGGGATCAGCCTCGAACGGGTGCTCGGCTGGATGTCCACCACCCCGGCGAACCTCGCCCGGCTCACCCGGAAGGGACGGCTCTCCGTCGGATCCGACGCGGACATGGCCATCTTCGGCGCCGAGGACACATTCGTCGTCGACGCCCGGAAGCTCAACCACAAGAATCCGATCACTCCCTACGACGGCCGGACGCTGACCGGCGTCGTGCGCAGGACGTTCCTCCGCGGCCGGGAAGTCGACGGCCGGACGCCGACCGGCAGGCTACTGCGCCGCGGGACCTGAGCCGGCCGGCACGGTTTCGAAGCGCTGGAGCAGCTCGGCCGCCACGCTGACGGCGATGGCCGCGGGATCCTTCGAGGTGATCCCCGGCAGGCCGATCGGAGTGTGGATGCGGGCCAGATCTTCCGGCGTGTGGCCCTCGTCGGCCAGGCGCTGCTGGAAACGCCGCCATTTGGCGCTCGAACCGATCAGGCCGATGGACGCCAGCTCGGGGAACCGGAGCGCGACGTCGCAGAGCGCCACATCCTCCGCATGGTCGTGGGTCATGATCAGGACATGCGTGCCGGCCGGAAGCAGCTCGAAAACCACCTCCGGAACCGGTGCGTGATGCACGCGAAGGCGGGCAGTACTCCCGCCCAGGACGGCGAGTCGATCCTCGGCGAGCTGGTCGGCGCGGGAGTCGACCAGGTGCAGGTCCAGCTCATGGCGGCTGAGAATCCGAGCCAGCTCGAGGCCCACATGCCCCAGACCGAAGATGACGACGGCGGGCACAACCCTGATCGGTTCCACCAGCAGCACCACCTCTCCCCCACAACACTGCACGCCGTGCACGGCCGGGGCCTTGTCGCTCAGCTGGACGGTCATCAACTCCGGCTCGGCGGCATCCGCGGCAATCAGGGTCCTGGCCCGCTCGATCGCGGTTTCCTCGAGGTTGCCGCCGCCGATTGTCCCCCAGGCCTCGTGCGCGGAGACGACCATCTTCGCGCCGCCGTTCCTCGGTGCGTGCCCGCGCACCGCCGCGACCGTGACGATGACCCCGGCCAGCCGGTTCGCACGCAGATGTTCCACCGCGTCGATCCACGCCATGTCAGGTGTCCGTCAGGGCGGGAGCGCGTTCGGCGCCGCTCGTGCCCTGCGTCGGCGCCTCAGCCTCGACGGCCGCGCGCGCCGCCGTCAGGGCCCAGAACACGGCCTCGGGTGTCGCCGGGGAAGCCAGCTCCACGCTGTGCCCGGCCGGCCCGAAGCCGGCAACGGCCTGGCGCAGCGCCTCGCGGACGCTGAGGGCGAGCATCACCGGCGGCTCGCCCACGGCCTTGGAGCCATAGATCGCACCGTCTTCGGTGGCCCGCTCGAACAGCGTGACGTTGAATTCGTCCGGCATCTCCGACAGGCTCGGCAGCTTGTAGGTGCTGGCCGACTGGGTGAGCAGGCGTCCTCGACCCGGGCCGTCGCCGGCATCCCAGCGCAGATCCTCCAGGGTGAGCCAGCCGGCGCCCTGCACGAAGCCACCCTCCACCTGGCCGATGTCGATGATCGGGGACAGGGAGTCGCCCACGTCGTGCACGATGTCGACCCGGCGCACCCGGTACGCCCCCGTGAACCCGTCCACCTCGACCTCGGTCGCGGCGGCTCCGTAGGCGAAGTACTTGAACGGCTCCCCCTGCATCGCCTTCTGGTCCCAGTAGAGCCCCTCCGTTCGGTAGAAGCCGGCCGCCCACAGCTGCACGCGCTGCAGGTACGCCTCCCCCGCCACCTCGGCGAAGCCGATGTCCTGGCCGGCGCCCAGACCCAGGGCGCTCACCCTGCCGCGGGTAAACCGCACGTCCTGGGAGTGCGCGCCGAGCATCCGGCCCGCGACGTCAGCCATCCGCGCAAGAATCTGATCGCAGGCGTTCTTGATGGCGCCACCGTTGAGGTCGGAGCTGGAACTGGCCGCCGTCGCCGAGGTGTTGGGTACCTTGTCCGTGCGAGTGGGCGCCAGCCGCACCGCCGACAGGGGAACGCCGAGGGCGGTTGACGCAACCTGCAGCATCTTCGTGTGCAGGCCCTGGCCCATCTCGGTGCCACCGTGATTGATGAGCACGGATCCGTCCTTGTAGACGTGCACCAGGGCGCCGGCCTGGTTGAACGCGGTGAAGTTGAAGGAGATCCCGAACTTGACCGGCGTCAGCGCCAGCGCGCGTTTCAGGTGCGGACTGGCCGCGTTGAATGCCCGGGCCTCCTCCGTCCTCCGCGCGAGGGCGCTGCTGTGGACCAGCTGGGTCCAGATCGCGCCCAGCCGTTCGGCGTGGCGCACCGGCTGTCCGTACGGCGTCAACTGGCCCGGGGCGTAGAAGTTCTTCCGTCGAAGCTCGGCCGGGTCGATGCCGAGCAGCGGGGCGCACCGACCGAGGATGTCTTCGATCATGAACATGCCCTGCGGTCCGCCAAAGCCCCGGAACGCCGTCTGCGAGGTCTTGTTCGTCTTCACGATCCGGCCGCGGGCTTCGATCGCGGGGATCCAGTAGGCATTGTCGATGTGGCAGAGCGCACGGCTCAAGACGGGTTCGGACAGGTCGAGGCTCCAGCCGCCGTCTGCGGTCAGCGTGGCTTTCAGCCCCAGCAGCAGCCCGTCCTCGGAGAAGCCGACCCGCCAGGAGGCGTGGAACGGGTGTCGCTTGCCCGTCAGGGTCAGGTCCTGGGTTCGGGTGAGCCGCAGCCGCACCGGCCGGCCGGTCAGCAGGGCGCCGAGCGCGGCCACCGCGGCGAATCCGTGCGGCTGCATCTCCTTGCCGCCGAACGCTCCGCCCATCCGCAGGCACTGCACCGTCACCGCGTTGCTGCTGAGCCCGAGCACGTGGGCCACGATTGCCTGCGTCTCGGAGGGGTGCTGGGTGCTGCACTGCACGAACACCCGTCCGTCGTCTTCGACCTGCGCCAGCGCGGCCTGGGTCTCGAGGTAGAAGTGTTCCTGCCCTCCGACCTCACTCTCGCCCTCGAACACCCGGGCGGCCCCGGCCAGTGCCGCGTCGGCGTCTCCGCGTCGCACGGTGCGGGTCTCGCCCTGGAACGACTCGGCCGTGATGGCCTCCGACAGGGTCACCACCGAGGTCAGCACCTCATACTCGACCTGCACGGCGTCGGCGCCGAGCCGGGCGGCCTCAGTGGATTCGGCCAGGACCCAGCACAGCGCCTGACCGTAGAACATGACTTCCGTGGGGAACAACGGCTCGTCGTGCTTGATCCCGGAATCGTTGATGCCGGGCACGTCGTCGGCGGTGAGCACCCGGACGACGCCGGGAACGCCGAGGGCGCCGTCGGTGCGCAACACGCTCACGCGGGCATGGGCATGGGTGGACTGAACCGGCCAGGCGGTCAGCACCCCGGCCGTGCGGGATGCCAGGTCGTCGGTGAAGATCGCCCGCCCGGTCGCGTGCAGGATCGCGCTTTCGTGCGGCACGGGCAGGCCGACCGCCGGGTCGACCGGGCGATCCGAGAGGGCACTCATGACAGGGCCTCCCCGGTGGCTTCGGTGTAGAACTTGAGCATCGCCTGGACGAGCATGGCCTTGCGGTAGGCGGCGCTTGCCCGGTGGTCGTCCAGGGGGGTCCCCTCGTCGCCGAGCGCGGCCGCGGCCCTGCGCACGGCCGGGGCCGCCCACGGTTGGCCTTCCAGGGCCTGCTCGGTTGCCCGCGCGCGCAGCGGGGTTGCCGCCACGCCGCCCAGGCCGATGCGGGCCCGTGTCACCAGGCCGTCGTCGACGTCGATGGCGAAGGCCACGGCCACGCTCGAGATGTCGTCGAACCGGCGCTTCGCTATTTTGTGGAACGCGGTGGTCCCCGCCAGCGGCAGCGGTATCCGGATCGCCCGGAGAATCTCGTCCGGGCGGCGCACGGACCTGCGATAGCCGGTGAAGTAGTCGCTGAGCTCGACCTCGCGCTCGCCCACCGTCGAGGCCAGGACGACCACCGCGTCCAGGGCCAGGAGGGCCGGCGGGCTGTCGCCGATGGGAGAGCCGGTGCCCAGGTTGCCGCCGAAGGTCGCACGATTGCGGATGAGCCGGGACGCGAACTGGGGGATCATGTCGCCAAGCAGAGGCACCCGGCCGGCCAGGGCGCTCTCTACCTCAGACAGCGGCACGGCCGCGCCGATCTGGATGAACCGGTCCCCGAATTCCAGGGTGCGAAGCTCCCCGATCGCATCGATGGCGAGCACGAGCGGGCTGCGGCGGCCGCGCAGATTGACTTCCACGCCCCAGTCCGTCGACCCGGCGATCAGCACCGCGGTCGGATTCTCGGCCAGCAGGCCGACCGCCTCGGCCAGCGTCCGCGGGCGCACGAATTTCCCGTCGGGAGCCTCCAGCACCGTTGCCGCCGGCCGCGGGGGCGGGAGGTCCCGCCGGGCGGCGAGCTCGTCGCCGGCCTGCGGGGCGCCGAGGGCGTAGGCGGCGTCGCGGATCGGGCGGTACCCGGTGCACCGGCAGAGATTGCCGGCCAGCGCATGAAGATCGAACCCGTTCGGGCCGCGTTCTCCGCACGGGGCATCGTCGCTGAGGTCGCCTCCCGGCTGCCGGTCCCGCCGGTAGAATTCGGCCGCCATGCTGCAGGCGAAACCCGGAGTGCAGTATCCGCACTGGGAGCCGCCTGCTGCGGCGAGTCCGGCCTGGACCGGGTGAAGCGCTGCCGGCGTGCCCAGTCCCTCTGCTGTCACCAGCTCCTGGCCGTCGAGCGCCCAGGCCGGGATCAGGCACGCGTTGACCGCCGCCCAGGCGGTGCCGCCCGAACCGTCGGCCTGGCCGACGAGCACTGCGCACGCGCCGCACTCACCCTCGGCGCAGCCTTCCTTGCTGCCGGACAGGCCGTTCTCCCGCAGCCACTCGAGGGCCGTCGCGTGTGCACGCACACCGGCCAACGGGCGTCGTTGCCCGTTCACAGTCACGCTGGATTCATAGGTCACACTGGATTCATAGTTCACGCTTGGATCATCCATGGTCCCCGCTCCTTTTCGTACCTTCCCCCAGGATGACAATGTAAGCCATCGTGACGACGGGCACACTGACATCCCGGACCTAATATGCGATCCGGTCGGGGGTGCTCAGCCAGACGTTGAAGGGTTCCGTGGCGTCATCGCCGAGGCCGATCCGATTGATCGGCATGATGCTGTCCTCGCCGCCGGGGTTCTCGAAGTAGTCGTAGAAGACCGCGTCATCGAACCCCGCTCCGGCCGCATCGTCACGGTCGGCCGCGAAGAACACCGTGCCGATGCGCGCCCACAGGGCCGAGGAGAGACACATCGGGCACGGTTCGCAGCTCGCGTACAACGTCGCCCCGGTGAGGTCGAACGTGCCGAGACCCTGGCAGGCCGCCCTGATTGCGGTCACCTCGGCATGGGCCGTGGGGTCCAGGTTCGCGGTGACCCGGTTCACTCCCTCGAACACGCGGCCGTCCGGCGCGACGACGAGGGCCCCGAAAGGCCCGCCGCTGCTCCGGACGTTGTCGGTGGCGAGTTGCACGGCCTGCCTCAGCAGCAGTGCCTCCTGGTGCGATGCATCCATGGGACTGGGCTCCTTAATTCTTTCGAACCGTGAATTCCGGGACTAACAGAAGCCGGCCATGCCCTCCCAGGCGGCTGCGGCATCGGTTGCGTCATCGCGCTGCACGACGGCCTCGATCAGGCCGTACGGGCGGTCGGCGGCGAAGAAGACCTCGCCGGGGTTGTCGAGGTCGAACGGCGAGAGGTCGACCAGGTAATGGTGGCGGTTGGGCATCGAGAACTTGATCTCGTCGATCTCGGGGTGAGCCTCGAGAACGGCCTTGCCCATCTGGAACAGGGTCTGCTGCAGGGCGTGGGAATGCTTGTCGGCGAAGGCCCTGAGCAGCACGCGTCGCACGTCCGCGTAGACCGCGTCGTAATCGAGCCCTGCGGTGTTGTAGCGCCAGCGGGCGGTGACCGAGGTGGCGAGGATGCGATCGGTGGCGTCCTGCAGGGTCGTGTACACGTCGCGGGGGAAGCCGGTGAACTGCGACCCGGTGGATTTGAGCACCGAGAGGTCCTTCAGGCCGGCGATGACCGTGGGTGCGCCGCCTCCGTCGATCGTGACGGTGGCGGTGCGGATTTCGGTGCCGCCACGGACGAAGGCGTGGTCATGGGTGCTTTCGCCGTCTTCGTTGCCCATGTCGATGTGGGCCCAGGAGTACTTTTCGGCCGCCCAGCGGCCGCCGGTGACCCACTCGAAGTCGTCAACGAAATGCCGGGCGAGGCGAAGGAGGAGATCCTCGGGGGCGCCGACGCCGTCCCTGGCGAAGGCGAAGGCCGTGTTCTTCTGGGTGTCCGTGGCAATGACGTGCGCGTTGTCGCCCTCGACGTGGGCCGCCTCGAAGTCACCGCGCAGCTGGGAGGTGATGCTCAGGTCTTCGATCTCGTGGCGCGCCGTGTCCCTGGTCACCTTGACGAGGCGCACCTCGGCCTTCCCATACTGGTTGGCGCCGAGAACGATGCTGCCGTGTGCCATGGTCAGCTTCCCCTGTAGGTCGAGTATGCGAATGGGCTGAGCAGCAGAGGTACGTGGTAGTGCTGCGCGGGGTCGGTGACCTCGAAATCGATCGACACCACGGGGTAGAACGTGTCTCGGCTGGTTCCGGCGAAGTATTCGCCGGTGGCGAAGCGCAGCCGGTAGGTTCCGCGCTCGAGCAGCTCCGGACCGAGGTCACTCACGCGGCCATCGGCGTCGGTTCGGCCGGCAGCGATCTCGGTGCCGTCCACGTCCAGCAGGGAGACGGCGACGCCTCCGGCCGGACGACCGGTGGCGGCATCCAGAATATGAGTACTGACATGACTACGGAGCTGGCTCACGACGTCAGGATTCCTTCCAGACGGAGCACGGCGATCTCGCGCAGCTGATCCGCGACGACGGGGATCTCCTCCTCGGGTGAGTGCGTCAGCCGGCTCCGCAGCGCAGCAAGGATCTCCTCCGGCGTGCGCCGCGCAGCCCGGATCAGAAAAACTCGCCCGAATCGTTCCTCATAGGCGCGGTTGCCCGCGGCAAGCGCCTCCGCGACGGCGGTGTCCCCTGGATCGATTCCGGCCTGTTCCGAACGGGAGAGCGAGGCTTCGGCGTGCGCGCCGCGCGCCCGCTCCCCGATCCGGGCGTGGCGGGCGAGCGCTCCGTCGATTTCGGCGATCGTCCAGGGTGCTGCGATGTGCCGCGCCACCGTGAGGAGCTCCTCCACGTCGGAGTACGGGCGGGCGTCGACGACGCCATCGACCCACCGGGCGATCTGCACGCACGGGCGCACGGCATCCCGAGCCTGCTCGCGGTCGAGGAGGTTGAACTGTTCAAGCGTCATTGCTTGTTCCCCCTGGCGTAACTTCCACAATGAGAAAGCGCTATGTCATTGCAAGTGAAGTGGCTGGGGGTGGGTCTGTCAAGCATCGACCCGGCCAGGTGCCGCACGAGCGGCACCTGGCTTTCGGGCCGCTAGGGGCGGAGCAGAACCTTGATCGCGCGGCGTTCGTCCATGGCGGCGTAGGCCTCCGCGACATCCGCCAGCGGCAGCTCGAGGTCGAAGACGCGGCCGGGGTTGATCGCGCCGGAGAGCACCTCGGGCAGCAGTTCCTCGACGTAGCCGCGCACGGACGCGACGCCGCCGTTGAGGCCGACGTTCCGGCTGAACAGCGGGCGCACGGCGATGGGGCCGCCGGTGGGCACGCCCACGTAGCCGACCATGCCGCCGGGCCGGGCCGACTCGATCGCCTGGTCCATCGACTCCTTGGTTCCGACGCACTCGAGCACGCAGTCGGCGCCGATTCCGTCGAAGAGCTCGCGGATGCGGGCGACGCCCGCCTCGCCGCGTTCCTCAACGATGTCGGTGGCGCCGAACTCGCGGGCGACGGCCTGCCGATCCGCGTGGCGCGACATGGCCACGATCCGGGACGCACCGAGGCGCTTGGCCGCGATGATGGCGCAGAGGCCGACCGCGCCGTCGCCGACGACGACGACCGTGCTGCCGGTGGTCACGCCGGCGGAAACAGCCGCGTGGTGGCCGGTGCCCATGACGTCGGCGAGGGTGAGCAGGCCGGGAACCTGGGCGTCGTCCGGCATCGACGGGGTCGCCACGAGCGAGCCGTCGGCGTGGGGCACGCGCACCTTTTCGCCCTGGGCGCCGTCGGCGAAGCCGCCGAGCTGGTCGTCGGAGCCCCACCAGCCGCCGTTGAGGCAGGAGGTGCTGACGCCGTTCTGACAGTTGACGCAGGTGTTGTCGCAGTCGTAGAAGGGTGCGATGACGAAGTCGCCTACCTTGACGGTGCGGACGTCCGGGCCGATGGCCTCGACGACGCCCACGAACTCGTGGCCGATCCGGTGAGGTTCGTCCGTCGGCTGCACGCCGCGGTACGGCCACAGGTCGGAGCCGCAGACGCACGCGGCGACGACGCGCACGATGGCGTCACCCCCGGTGGAGAGGATCGGGTCGGCTACTTCTTCCAGGCGGACGTCTCTCTCGCCGTAAATCACTGTTGCACGCATCCCCCGAGCCTAACCCCCGCGGGCCCGAGGGATCGCTGGACGGTCTAGAGCTCGACGTCGTCGACGTCCTCTTCGCCGGAGGGCACGGGCGGGGCGGCGGCGGATGCGACGGTGAGCGAGTCCCCGTCCGGTGCGAGTTCGACCCGAACCGTGTCACCGTCGCGAACCTCGCCGGACAGCAGCGCCCGGGCCAGCCGGTCGTCGATTTCCTGCTGCATCAGCCTGCGCAGCGGACGCGCGCCGTAGATCGGGTCGTATCCGCGCTCGGCCAGCCAGGCCCGGGCATCCGGGGTCACGGCCAGTTCGAGCCTGCGCTCGGCGAGCCGCCGCTGCAGACGGTCGACGTTCAGCTCCACGATCCGGCCGAGATCCTCCATCGACAGCGACGAGAACACCACGATGTCGTCGAGGCGGTTCACGAACTCGGGCTTGAAGGACTTGCGCACCAGGTCCCGGACGGCGGTTTCCTTCTGCTCGGGCGAGAGCGTCTGGTCGACCATGAACTGCGAACCGAGGTTCGAGGTGAGCACCATGATCGTGTTGCGGAAGTCGACGGTGCGGCCCTGGCCGTCGGTGAGCCGGCCGTCGTCGAGCACCTGCAGCAGCACGTCGAACACCTCAGGGTGCGCCTTCTCTACCTCGTCGAAGAGGATCACAGAGTACGGCCGCCGGCGCACGGCCTCGGTGAGCTGCCCGCCCTGCTCGTACCCGATGTACCCGGGGGGCGCCCCGACCAGGCGCGATACGGAGAACTTCTCGCCGTACTCGCTCATGTCGATGCGCACCATCGCCTTCTCGTCGTCGAAGAGGAAGTCGGCGAGCGCCTTGGCCAGCTCCGTCTTGCCCACGCCGGTCGGGCCGAGGAACAGGAACGACCCGGTGGGCCGGTCTGGGTCGGAGATCCCGGCCCGGGTGCGGCGCACGGCGTCGGCAACCGCGCGCACGGCATCCTTCTGGCCGATCAGCCGGTGGGCGAGCTCGCCCTCGAGGTTCAGCAGCTTCTCGGTCTCGCCCTGCAGCAGGCGGCCCACCGGGATGCCGGTCCAGGCCGCGACCACGGCGGCGATGTCCTCTGCGGTGACGTGGTCGTTGACCATCCGCGGCCCCTCCGACTCGGTCTTCTCCGCGGCGGCCAGCTCCCGCTGCATCACCGGGATGTCGCCGTAGAGCAGGCGGGACGCCTTCTCCAGGTTGCCCTCCCGCTGTGCGCGGTCGGCCTCGCTGCGCGCGGAGTCGAGCCGTTCCTTGAGTTCGCCGACCCGGTTGAGCGAGGCCCGCTCCGTTTCCCAGCGCGCCTGCAGCTCGGAGAGCTTCTCCTGGCGCTCGGCGAGGTCTTCGCGCAGCTTCTGCAGCCGCAACCTGGACGCGTCGTCCTTCTCCTTCTTGAGGGCGAGCTCCTCGAGCCTGAGCCGATCGACGCCGCGCCGCAGCTCGTCGATCTCCACCGGGGCCGAGTCGATTTCCATCCGCAGCCGGCTCGCCGCCTCGTCGATCAGGTCGATGGCCTTGTCCGGCAGCTGCCGGGCCGTGATGTACCGGTTCGACAGGGATGCCGCCGCCACGAGCGCCGAGTCGGCGATCGACACCTTGTGGTGGGCCTCGTAGCGCTCCTTGAGCCCGCGGAGGATGGCCACGGTGTCTTCGACGCTCGGTTCGTCCACGAGCACCGGCTGGAAACGGCGCTCGAGCGCGGCATCCTTCTCGATGAACTCGCGGTATTCGTTCAGGGTGGTCGCGCCGATCAGGCGGAGTTCGCCGCGGGCGAGCATGGGCTTGAGCATGTTGGAGGCCGCCACGGAGCCCTCGCCGCCGCCGGCGCCCATCAGGGTGTGCAGCTCATCGACGAAGGTGATGATCTCCCCCTCCGCGTCGTTGATCTCCTTGAGCACGGACTTCAGCCGCTCCTCGAACTCACCGCGATACTTCGCGCCGGCGACGAGCGCGGCCAGGTCGAGGGAGACGAGCTGCTTGCCCTTGAGCGAATCGGCGACGTCGCCGGCGACGATGCGCTGGGCCAGCCCCTCGACGACGGCGGTCTTGCCCACGCCGGGTTCCCCGATGAGCACCGGGTTGTTCTTCGTGCGACGGGTGAGAACCTGGCTCACCCGGCGAATCTCGGCATCGCGGCCGATCACCGGGTCGAGCTTGCCCGTGCGGGCGATTTCGGTGAGGTTGACCCCGTAGAGCTCCAGGGCGCTCTTCGCTTCCTCCTGGGGCGGCTGCTGTCCGGCTTGCATCGCGAGGTCTCCTTCAAAGTTGAGTCTGATTGGCTCAAGTTTATCGAGATTGGGCGATTCCCGCTAGGGCGGACTCTCTCCGGGCCTCCCAGCCGCGCGTGAGAGACTGGACGTCGACTTACGTACGGATTTCCTCCCACTATGGCCCATACCCTCAGCTCGCACGAGATTGCCCTGCTCGTCGGCAGCCAGGCCTTCTCCCGCGGCGAGCGCTACGTGCGCAACGGACACGTGCAAAAACAAACCTGGTTCGGTTCCGGCACCCAGCTCTTCGGACAGGTGCGGGGCACTCGCCCCGAGCCCTATTCGGTGACCGTGTCGTTCACGGTGAACGCCGCCGGGCAGGCCAGCCGGGCCACGGGCGTGTGCACCTGCCCGGTCAAGCGCAACTGCAAGCATGTCGCCGCCCTGCTCCTGGCCAGCCGGGATTCCCCGGCGGACGGCCCCGATGGCCCGATTCGAGAACGCCGGATGCCAGCCTTCGAGCCCGGGGCCCGGCCTGCCGCGCCCAGGGCGCCCTCGCAGCAGGGCGTCTCGGTCGTCCGGACCCGCGCCAGGCTCGCCCTGCAATTCGAGCTGCTCGCCCCGATCAGCACCGGCTGGTACTCGGCCGGGCGCACGCGTCCGGCGCGGCGCCTGGGCATCCGCCCGATGGTGATGGGCAGCGGCGGCTCCTGGATCCGCGGCGGCCTGACCTGGGACAACCTGCTCTACTCCCTCGACTCGCTCGATGCCACCCACGTGTCGATCCTGACCTCCCTGCGCGCGCTGTATGCGGCGGGCCGGGGCTACCGCGCCCCGGCCGACAACTGGTTGCACCTCGACGACGCCGGGAACGAGGACCTCTGGGAGATCCTCGACACGGCCCAGGGCGCCCGGATGCCGCTGGTCTACGCCAACCCGGCGCAGGATCCGGTGGTGCTCTCGTCTGCTCCGGCCACCCTGGCGGTCGACATCAGTCGCGGCGAAGCCGGGCTCGCGCTCACGCCGACCGTCACGCTCGCCGGCCGGCGCCTCGATCGGCAGCACCTCGGTTTCCTCGGCGATCCGGCGCACGGGCTGTTCGCCTGGGACGGGCCCGGCGGCGAAGCGGCCCCGGGCGGCGATGTCCGGCTCACCCTCGCGCAGCTCTCCCACCCGGTCAGCGCCCAACTGCGCGCCCTCGCCGAGAGCGCGAACCGTCTGGTGCGTTCGAACGACGAGGATGCCTTCCTCGCCCAGGTCTACCCGTTCCTGCGGCGGCAGGGCGCGGTGACCAGCCGCGACGGGTCGTTCGACCTGCCCGACATCCCTCGCCCCGTGCTGGCGCTGGCGATCACGCACTCCGACGAGACCGCGGCCGGCCCGCGGATCGGCGTGCGCTGGGACTGGCGCTACCTGGCCCCGGGCGACTCGCCCGCGGCGGTGTCCGGTTCCCGGCGCCCCCTGTGGCCCTGGCCGGGCGACACGGCCTTCCGCGACGAGGGTCGTGAGGCGGATATCCTGAACGCGCTGGGCCCCGCGCTCGCCCGGTTCCCGACCATCGCGCCCCAGCACCGCGGCGCGCCCCGGCTGAACGCGTCGGCGGGCCTCGCCGGAGGCGCGATGATCGCGTTCCTGGACGCGGTGCCCGAGTTCACCCGGTCCGGCGACGTGGTCGTAGAGGTGATCGGCGACGCCCCCGACTACCGTGCCGCGGAGCAGCCGCCGGTGATCAGCCTGGCCACGACAGACCGGGCCGACAGCCGCGACTGGTTCGACCTGGCCGTGACGGTGAGCATCGACGGCGAGAGCATCCCCTTCGACGCGCTCTTCCTGGCCCTCGCCGCCGACCGGGACGTGATGATCCTGCGCAGCGGCACGTACTTCAGCCTCGACCGGCCCGAGTTGCACCAGCTCCGGCGCCTGATCGAGGAGGCGCGCGCGCTGCAGGAGCCGGGCTCGGCCGCGCTCGGAATCAGCCGGTTCCAGGTGGACCTCTGGGACGAGCTGCAGGCGCTCGGCGTGGTGGCCGCCCAGGCGGCCGCCTGGCGCGAGACGATGGCCGGCCTGGCCGCGACGGTGTCGACGGATGCGACGGCGCTGCCCGGATGCCCCCTGCCGAGCGGCATCCAGGCCACGCTGCGCGGCTACCAGCAGGCCGGCTACGACTGGCTGAGCTTCCTCTACGACCACCAGCTGGGCGGCATCCTCGCCGACGACATGGGGCTCGGCAAGACGCTGCAGGCGATCGCCCTGATCGCCCGGGCGCGCGAGCAGGGCGCCGGGCGGGACGAGCCGGGTGCCCGACCCCCGTTCCTGGTCGTCGCGCCGACCAGCGTGGTGCCGAACTGGTCCGTCGAGTGCGCCAGGTTCGCGCCGGGGCTCACCGTGGCGACGATCACCGAAACAACCCGCAAGCGGGGTACCGTCCTGGCGGACGTGATCGCCGGCGCGAATGTCGTGATCACCTCGTACACGCTCTTTCGGCTGGACTTCGAGGAGTACAACGCCCGGGAGTGGGCCGGCCTGCTGCTCGACGAGGCGCAGTTCGTCAAGAACCACCAGTCCCGCGCGCACCAGTGCGCCCGCCGCCTGTCGACGCCGTTCAAGCTGGCGATCACCGGCACGCCGCTCGAAAACAACCTGATGGAGTTTTGGTCGTTGCTCTCGATCACCGCGCCGGGTCTGTTCCCGAGCCCGAGCCGGTTCGCCGAGTACTACCGGAAACCGATCGAGAAGGAGTCCGACGGCGACCGGCTGGACCAGTTGCGCCGGCGCATCCGCCCGTTCATGCTGCGCCGCACGAAGGACGAGGTGGCCCGGGACCTGCCGGCCAAGCAGGAGCAGGTGCTCGAGCTCGAACTGCACCCGAAGCACCGCAAGGTCTACGAGACGCACCTGCAGCGGGAGCGGCAGAAGGTGCTCGGGCTGATCGGCGACCTGGGCGCGAACCGGTTCGAGATCTTCCGGTCGCTGACCATGCTGCGCCAGCTCAGCCTCGACGCCAGCCTCTACGACCCGGCCTACGAGGGAATCCCCTCGACCAAGCTCGACGCCCTGCTCGAACTGCTCGCCGACACCGTGGCCGAGGGGCACCGCACCCTCATCTTCAGCCAGTTCACCCAGTACCTCGGCAAGGCCAGGGACCGCCTGGACGCCGCCGGGATCTCGTACGCCTACCTCGACGGCAAGACGCGCAACCGGGCGCGGGTGATCGCAGACTTCAAGGAGGGCGACGCCTCGGTCTTCCTGATCAGCCTCAAGGCGGGCGGGTTCGGCCTCAACCTGACCGAGGCGGACTACGTCATCCTGCTCGACCCCTGGTGGAACCCGGCGACCGAGGCGCAGGCCGTCGACCGCGTGCACCGGATCGGCCAGAGCAAGAACGTCATGGTCTACCGGCTGGTCTCCAGGGACACGATCGAGGAGAAGGTGATGGCGCTTAAGGCCGCCAAGGCCCGGCTGTTCGACAGCGTGATGACGACCGGCTCCGCCCACGGCACCGCGCTCTCGGCCGCCGACATCCGCGAGCTCCTGGCCTGAGGGCGGGGCGCGCCGGTTCCGGCGGGCTTGCCGAGCCGCCACACGCGGAGCGTCCGCCTAGCCGCCCACGGCAGAATGGTCGGGTGAGCCCCACCACGACCTTCGCCCTGATCCGCCACGGCCAGACCGCCTGGAACGCCCAGCAGCGCATCCAGGGCGCGACCGACATCCCGCTCAACGACACCGGCCGAGGGCAGGCGACGGATGCCGTCACGGCCCTGTCCGGTTACGACTGGGACTTCCTCGCCTCCTCGCCGCTCTCCCGCGCCGCCGAGACGGCCGACCTCATCGCCGCGGGGCTCGAGCTCGACGTCACCCGGCGCATCCCGGGCCTCGTCGAGCGAGACTACGGCCCGGCCGAGGGACTCCGCGCGGGCGACGAACTCGAGGCGCTCCGGTTTCCGGGCGGCTTCCACGGCGCGGAGAGCGAGTCCGCCGTCGCCGAACGCGCAATCGACAGCCTGGAGCTGCTCGCCCGGGAACACCGCGGGGCGCGCATCATCATCGTCACCCACGGCACGCTCATCCGGCTCGCCCTCACGAGGGCGTTCGCCCGGGACGTGGGCACCATCGACAATGCCGCGCTCACCCGCGTGCGCCACCACGCCGACGCCTGGCACCTCGACCTCCTGAACGGAATCCCCCTCTCCTCCCCCCCCCCCCCCCCCCCCCCCCCCCCCCCCCCCCCCCCCCCCCCCCCCCCCCCCCCCCCCCCCCCCCCCCCCCCCCCCCCCCCCCGCGAAACCGCAGTTGTGCGCGTTAAAACGCCCGAATAACGCGCACAACTGCGGTTTCGCGGGGGTGAGTTAGCGGGTTGAGACGGTGACGGTGAATTTGGCGTTGCGAGCGACCTGGTGCGTCGGGCCGACGATGCGGGTGAGCGCGGGGCGGTAGCCGAGGTGGGTGTTCCAGACGGTCCACAGCTCCCCGCCGGGCCGGAGCACGCGCGCGGCATCCTCGAAGAGCTTCAGCGCGATCCCGGCGTGCACCGACGAGCCGATGTGGAAGGGCGGGTTCAGCACAATCAGCTCGGCCGAGGCATCCGGTCGGCTGCCGAGCGCGTCGTCCCGCACGACACGCACCCGGTCGGTCACGCCGTTGGCCTCCATGGTGGCCCGGGCGGATGCGACGGCCGCGGCCGACTGGTCGGTGGCGATCAGCCGCAGCCCGGGGCGGCGCCGGGCCAGGGCTGCCGCGAGCACGCCGGTGCCGCAGCCGAGGTCGATGGCCGACCCGGCATCCGGCTTCATCCGGTCGAGGAACTCCAGCAGGAATCGCGTGCCGATGTCGATCGTGGTGCCCGCGAAGGCCGCCCCGTGCGCGCAGACTGTGAGCGACAGCCCGGGGGCCAGGTCGTCGTGCCGCGCCACCCGCGGCCAGGCCGGCGCGTCGGTCACCGGCAACGGCGCCGAGGCGATCAGCACCCGGGACTTCTGCCGGGCCGGCGACACCTGCAGTTCGCCGAAATGGCGGCCCAGGACCTCGTTCATGGCGATGGTCATGTGCTTGATCCGTCCGCCCGCGAACACGCGCACGTGCGGCGACGCGAACCGGCGCACGGCGTCGGCCAGCTCGTCGAGCGCCGACAGGCTGCGCGGCAATTGCAGCAGCACAACCCGAGCCCCGGCCAGGAGTTCCTCGCCCAGCGGCAGCGAGCGGTAGGCCTCCGCCAACCCGGACTCGGCCGCGTTGCGGGCGAGCGCCTGCTCACCGGAGAGTCCGTCCTGGTGGGTCCGGATGCCCCGCGCGCCGTGCAGCGCCGCCGCACCGAGCGTGAGCGCCCCGTAATGGTCCTCGAGCACGACCACCTCTCCGGGCCCCGCAGCCGCCAGGTCCGCGGCCGCCTCATCGAGGATCAGCCGGTCGCTCGCGTCGACGGCGAAGAGGTTCTCGGCCTCGACATCCGGGTGGCGCCGGAGGCGGTCGAAGGAGAAGTCGGGCATCCCCTCAGGGTAGCCGGGCCAAGGTAGCCGGGACGCTGGGGCGCCCTCCCCGCGGTCGCCAGGTTTGACCTGCGGACAACGAACCTTCGCGAGCGAAGTAGAAGGTGCGTTGTCCGCAACTCAGCGCTGTCAGCGAGGTTCGAGCGGCCGCCAGATGACCACCTGGTTCGAGCGGCGGAGGCGCGTTCCGGCCCGCATCGAGGTGACCTCACCGGCCGAGCCGGCCGCGAAAACGCGGCGGCCCGGGCGGTTGAGCATCTCATCGGCCAGGGCCGATTCGAGTTCACGCAGCCGGGCCTCGAGTCCACGCACGTGGTCTTCGAGCTCGAGAATGCGCCGGATGCCTTCCAGGCTCACCCCCTGGGCGCCCAGCTGGGCGACCTCCCGCAGCCTGGCCACGTCCCGCACGGAGTAGCGGCGGGACTTCCCGGGCGTGCGCCCCGGGCTGACGAGCCCGAGGCGATCGTATTGGCGCAGGGTTTGCGGGTGCATGCCCGCAAGCTCCGCCGCCATCGAAATCACGAAGACCCGGGTGTTCTCGTCCATGGTCAGTCCTTCGCCCTCGCCAGGAGGTCCTCACGCGGGTTTTCCCTGGGCAGGGCCTCGGCGAACGCCTCGAGCTTCTCCTGGGCGTCATTCGACAGGTGCGACGGAACGGCCACCTGCACGACCGCGAGGAGGTCACCGACGCCCTTGGGCGTGGTCACCCCGCGTCCCTTGACCCGGAGCACCCGGCCGCTGGGCGTGCCAGGGGCGACGCGCAGCTTGACCGGGGGGCCGCCGAGCGTCGGCACCTCGATCGTGGCGCCGAGGGTCGCCTCGACGAACGTGATCGGCACGGTGACGCGCAGGTTGAGTCCTTCGCGCTCGAAGACCGGGTGCTTGCGCACCGTGATCGTGAGCATGATGTCGCCCGGCTCGCCACCGTCGGGGCTCGGCTGCCCCTTGCCGCGCAGTTTGATCTTCTGGCCGTCGGCCACGCCCGCGGGAATCTTGACCTTGATCGGCCGGCCATCCTGCGTCTGCAGCGTGATCTGGTCGCCGTGGACGGCGGTGATGAAGTCGATGGTGGCCGTGGCGACCACGTCATGGCCCCTGCTCGGCCCACCGTAGCCGCGGAAGCCGCCGCTGGAGGTGCCGAACTGGCCGCCGCCGCGTCCGAAGACGCCGCCGAGCACGTCGTCGAACCCGCCCTGCTGGAAGCTGTAGCCCTGCTGGCGCCCCCCGCCACCGCCACCGAACATGCCGCCGAAGACGTCCTCGAACCCGCCGGCCTGTCCGCCGCCGCCCGGGGCGGTGAAGCGTGCTCCACCGCCCATGGCGCGCACGGCGTCGTACTCCTTGCGCTGTTCAGCGTCGCCGATGACGGCATGCGCCTCGCTGAGTTCCTTGAACTTGGCCTCGGCCGCCGCATTGCCCGGATTCGCATCCGGATGGTACTTGCGGGCGAGCTTCCGGTAAGCCTTCTTCAGCTCGGCCGGCGAGACGTCCTTGGAGACGCCAAGGACCTTGTAGAAATCCTTATCGAACCAGTCCTGGCTAGCCATCGCTCGGTACCTGAACGACGACCTTCGCCACGCGCAACAGGCTCGAGCCGAGGTAGTACCCGGTTTCGACGACGTCGCCGACGGTTTCCGTCTGGACGTCCGGGCTGGGCTGCTGGAAGATCGCCTCGTGCATGGACGGATCGAACGGATCCCCGACCGTGCCGAACGGCTTCAGGCCCAGGCGCTCGACGCTCGCCCGGAGCTTGGCCGCGATCGTGGCGAACGCGGTGTCGCCCGCCAGATCTCCGTGCCTCTCGGCGCGACCGAGGTCGTCGAGCACGGGAATGAGAACCTTGACGACCTCGCCGGTGATGCGCTCGCGTTCCACCTCGCGGTTCGCCTCGGTGCGCTTGCGGTAGTTGGCGTACTCCGCGGTCACGCGCTTGAGGTCGGCGAGGTGCTCGCTCGACGGTTCGGCGATCTCGCGCTCCGCGGCATCCAGGATGTCCTGGACCGTGAGTTCGTCCTCTTCGATCCCGTCGGCCGGGGCCGCCGAGGCGGCACCCTCAGGCACCACCTCGGCCTCGATGATCTCCTCGACGGTCTCCTCGGTGGTCTCCTCGGCGGAGGCCGGCTCGTCCTCCGGACGCTTCTTGTCGTCTGCCATTACTTCTTCGCTTCGTCCTCGTCGTCGACAACCTCGGCGTCGACAACGTCTTCGTCGGAGTTCTCCGGGGCGGGCTGTTCGGCGCCGGACTCAGGAGCGGCCGAAGCATCCGCCTGGCTCTTCGCGTAGATGGCCTCGCCGATCTTGCCCTGGCTCTCGTTGAGCTTGTCGAACGCCGCCTTCACGGCGTCGTCGTCGTCGCCGACGAGCGCTGACTTGAGCGCGTCGACGTCGGCCTGCACCTCGGACTTGACGTCCTCGGGCAGCTTGTCATCGTTCTCCTTGATCAGCTTCTCGATCGAGTACGCGAGCTGCTCGGCGGTGTTGCGGGTCTCGGCGGCCTCGCGGCGGCGCTTGTCCTCCGCGGCGTGCTCCTCGCCCTCGCGCACCATGCGCTCGATGTCTTCCTTCGCCAGTGCGGTGCCGCCGGTGATGGTCATCGACTGCTCCTTGCCGGTGCCCTTGTCCTTGGCGGACACGTGCACGATCCCGTTGGCATCGAGGTCGAAGGTGACCTCGACCTGCGGGATGCCGCGCGGGGCCGGCGCGATGCCGGTCAGCTCGAAGGTGCCCAGGTTCTTGTTGTCGCGGGTGAACTCGCGCTCGCCCTGGAAGACCTGGATCGCCACGGACGGCTGGTTGTCGTCGGCCGTGGTGAACGTCTCGCTGCGCTTGGTCGGGATCGCCGTGTTGCGCTCGATCAGGCGCGTCATGATGCCGCCCTTGGTCTCGATGCCGAGGCTCAGCGGGGTGACGTCGATGAGCAGGACGTCCTTGCGCTCGCCCTTCAGCACGCCGGCCTGCAGGGCGGCGCCCACGGCGACGACCTCGTCCGGGTTGACACCCTTGTTCGGGTCCTTGCCGCCGGTCTCGGCCTTGACGAGCTCGTAGACGGCGGGCATGCGGGTCGATCCACCGACGAGCACGACGTGGGCGATGTCGCCCACCTTGACGCCGGCCTCGCGGATGACGTCCTGGAACGGCTTCTTCGTGCGGTCGAGCAGGTCCTCGGTCATCTTCTCGAACTGGGCGCGGGTGAGCGTCTCGTCGAGGTTGGCGGGGCCGTTCTCGGTGAGGGAGAGGTAGGGCAGCTGGATGCTCGTCGACATGCTGCTCGAGAGCTCCTTCTTGGCCTGCTCGGCGGCTTCCTTGAGGCGCTGCTTGGCAATCTTGTCCTTCGAGACGTCGACGCCGGTGGTCTCCTTGAACTTCTTGATCAGGTGGTCGACGATGCGCTGGTCCCAGTCGTCGCCGCCGAGGCGGTTGTCGCCGGCGGTCGAGCGCACCTGGATGGTCGAGAACTCGTCGTCCTTGCCCACCTCGAGGAGCGAGACGTCGAACGTTCCGCCACCGAGGTCGAAGACCAGGATGAGCTCGTCTTCCTTGCCCTTGTCGAGGCCGTAGGCCAGCGCCGCGGCGGTCGGCTCGTTGATGATGCGGAGCACGTTGAGCCCGGAGACCTCGCCGGCCTCCTTGGTGGCCTGGCGCTCGGCGTCGTTGAAGTAGGCGGGGACCGTGATGACGGCATCCGTCACGGTGTCGCCCAGGTACGCCTCGGCGTCGCGCTTGAGCTTGGCCAGGATGCGCGCGGAAACTTCCTGCGGCGTGTACTTCTTGTCGTCGACGGCGACGGTCCAGTCGGTGCCCATGTGGCGCTTGACCGAGGCGATGGTGCGGTCGACGTTGGTGACGGCCTGGCGCTTGGCGGTCTCACCGACCAGCACCTCACCGTCCTTCGTGAAGGCGACCACCGAGGGGGTCGTGCGGAATCCTTCGGCGTTTGCGATGACGGTGGGTTCTCCACCCTCGAGGACGGCCACCACAGAGTTGGTGGTTCCGAGGTCGATGCCTACTGCACGAGCCATGTGTGCGTTCTCCTTCAAAGTAAATGTTGCCCAACCCGATTGCACGAACTTGAGCGTTGCAGACTCAAGTGTGACGCGGAACGAAATGAGTGTCAAGCCGCGTGCCTGAAAGTTGAGTGTGAACGACTCAACTTCGTCGTGACGGGCGCACCCTGGCTCAATCGTTATCCTGATCGCGGGTCACGGCGCCCCCGTGACCGATAGTTTGTGGCCAACGGGCACCGTCAGCGGGGGGAACCACATGCACATTCGACACGGAAGCCTGATCGCCGGCGCGCTCGTCCTCTGCCTGACCGGCTGCGCGACAGCACAAACGGATGCCGGTGGCCCGGCGACCTCCATCCCACCGGCAACGCCAACGTCGAGCCCGGCGACGCCCGCGGCAAGCGCGACGTGCGACACCGTGCTGGCCGACGCCGAGTACGCCTCGCTGGCCACAGACGGAATGGATCTCGCGGCAGACACGTCCGCCCTCGGCTCAGCCATGCAGGCGATGATTGACGCCGGCGGCCTGGCCTGCGTCTGGGAAAAGTCGGAGGGCGACGTGCGGGTGTGGTTCGCGCAGGTCGACCTGGATGCGCCGGGCTGGGACGCGAAGCGCGCGGAACTGCTCGCCGCCGGATACACGGAAGGCGACGCCCCGTTCACCGGCACGCTGACCGCGCCGAAGGACTACGACCCCAACTACACGCCGGCCCTCTACCACCGCGACGGCGTGCTGTATTTCGTGAGTTATCCGGAGTTCCTTGGCTCGGTGCTGGCCCTGCAGTAATCAGCGGGTTGAGCGCTCACTCGGGCTCATACCCGGGCTTGAGTTGGATGGACGCCGGGTCCCGTGCGACGCCCGGGAGGTGTTCGCCGAACTCGTCGCCGAGCTTTATCACTGATCGGCGACCCAGCCACTAGCCTGATCGCATGACCGAGCCACTTGTCATCGCCGACAACGACGCCAACCCCGTGCCCGAGCGGGGACACGTGGTTGCCTGGGCCTTCTGGGACTGGGGATCCGCCGCCTTCAACGCGGTCGTCACCACCTTCGTGTTCACCGTCTACATCACCGGTTCGGCCTTCGGCGACAAGGACGTGATCTCGGCGCAGCTCGGCTGGGCGCTGGCGATCGCCGGGTTCCTGATTGCCGTGCTGGCCCCCGTCACCGGGCAGCGCTCCGATACGTCGGGCCGGCGCAAGTTCTGGCTCGGCGTGAACACGTTCATCGTCGTCGCCCTGACGGCGGCCATGTTCTTCGTCGAGGCATCGCCCGCCTTCCTGCTGCTCGGGCTGTTCCTCGTCGCGGCCGGAAACGTGTTCTTCGAGTTCGCCGGGGTCAATTACAACGCCATGCTCGCCCAGGTCTCGACCCCGCGCACGATCGGCAAGGTGAGCGGCTTCGGCTGGGGAATGGGCTACCTCGGCGGCATCGTGCTGCTGCTCATCGTCTACTTCGGCTTCATCAAGCCCGAGGTGGGCTTGTTCGGCGTGACCAGCGAGAACGGGCTGGCCGTGCGCGTCACGATGCTCATCTCCGCCGCCTGGTTCGGGCTTTTCGCCCTCCCGGTGCTGCTCCGGGTGCCCGAATACCGCACGCCGCCGGCCGCCCGGCGCGACCGGGTCGGGTTCTTCCGGTCCTACGCGGTGCTCGGCCACGACATTGCGCGGCTCTGGCGGACCAGCCGGCAGACCGTGTACTTCCTCATTGCCAGCGCCGTCTTCCGCGACGGACTGGCCGGGGTGTTCACCTTTGGAGGCGTACTCGCGGCATCCGTCTTCGGCTTCTCTCCCGGCGAGGTCATCATCTTCGCGATCGTCGCGAACGTCGTGGCCGGTATCGCGACCGTCATCTCCGGGTCGCTCGACGACCGACTCGGCTCGAAACCGATCATCGTGACGGCCCTCGTCGGCCTGATTGTCTGCGGCGGGCTCGTGTTCTTCCTGCACGACGGGGGGCAGATCGTGTTCTGGACGGCCGGCCTTGCTCTCACCCTCTTCGTCGGACCGGCGCAGTCGGCGAGCCGCACGTTCCTCGCCCGGCTCATCCCGGCGGGACGCGAGGGCGAGGTCTTCGGCCTCTACGCGACCACCGGGCGCGCCGCCAGCTTCCTCGCACCCACCGCGTTCGCACTCATGGTGACGATCTTCGGCGAGACGTACTGGGGCATCCTCGGCATCGTGCTCGTGCTTCTGCTCGGCCTGCTGCTCCTGCTGCCGGTCGTGGCGAAGCAGCAGAAGATCGCCTAGCCTCGCCGCGCGCCCGCGCCCGCCCGGCCCGAAAGGTAGGATCTTTGCATGGCCGTGACGGATGAAGCGATCTTCAAGATCAAGGAAATGATCCTTTCGGGCGAGATCGGACCGGGCGACCGGCTGCCCCCGGAGAAGGAGCTCAGCGAGCGGCTGGGCTTGTCCCGCAGCTCCATGCGCGAGGCCATCAAGGCGCTGGAGGTCATCCGGGTCCTCGATGTGCGCCGCGGCGACGGAACCTACGTCACCAGCCTCGAGCCGCGGCTGCTGCTCGAGGCTCTCTCGTTCGTGGTGGACCTCCACGCCGACAACTCGATCCTCGACCTCTTTGCGGTGCGCAGAATCCTCGAACCGGCCGCTGTCGCGCTGGCCGCGGTGCGGATGGATGCGGCAGCCATCGCCGAGCTGAGGGACCAGATCAGGTCGGTGAGCGACTCGACCAGCGTGGAGGGACTCGTCGAGCACGACCTCGAGTTCCACGGCGCGATCGTTGCCGCCGCGGGCAACTCCTACCTGGCGAGCCTGGTCGACTCGCTCTCCAGCAGCACCGTCAGGGCGCGCATTTGGCGCGGCCTCACCCAGGAGCATGCGGTCGCTCGCACGCTGGCCGAGCACGTGAGCATCGTCGACGCCCTCGAGCGAGGCGATGCCGACCTCGCCCAGGCGCTGACCATCGTGCACATTTCCGGTGTCGAGCAGTGGCTGCGCGACGCGGCCGTCGGTTCGTGAGTCGGTGGCCTTAGTCCTGCAACCCGCGCGCCACGGCAGCCTCGAAGTCCTCGGCTGAGCGGTCGCTGACCTCGCTGTAGAGCGCCGCGAGAATGACCGCCGGCGCGGCGGTGAAGAAGGGCACGCCAACTTCGGCCAGGGACACGATGTCGTCCGGTGTCCGCAGGCTCGCGGCGAGCACGTCCGTGCCACTGCCCTGGACCAGCGACTGCATGGCCGAGATCTCGGCAACGCCCTCTCGCCCGGCATCGTTCAACCTGCCGAGGTAAGGCGCGATGTACCTCACGCCGACCGTAGCGGCGGCCAGGGCCTGCGCCTGCGCATACACGGCGGTGACCAGGACCGTCGCGCCCGCCGAAACGAGGGCGGCCGCGGTGGTGAATCCGTCGCGCGTCGCCGGGACCTTGACCACGACGCGCGACCCGAGCGCGGCCAGGCGTTCCGCATTGCCGATCATCGTCTTCGCGCTGTCGCCCCAGGCCTGGAAGAAGATTTCGCGGGCGCCTTCGGCTTCCCATCGGGCATACAGTTCCGGAATGTCGCGGACCGACCGCCGGCCGCGTTCGAGAATCGTCGGGTTCGTGGTGACTCCATGCACCAGCCCGTCGGCCAGCAGGGCGCTGATCTCCTCGACGTTGGCGCTATCGGCATAGAAACGAAGTTCACGAGTCACTGGTGCTGGCTTTCTTCCCGGGGCGATCGGCAGGTCACACTATCGTCGATGCGATCCACCGACGAACCGACCCTAGTCCTACCTGTCGGCTAATGTAATTACAGGCAGAAGGGGCGTCGCAGGCGACGACCCCGTGACGGGCGTTCTTCGCCTGCGAAAGGCAAGAATGAGCCAGACAGAGTCGTCGGCGTCCTCCTCCGGTGGCGTGCTGATCGTCGGAAGCATCACGGCCGATCTCACCACGTTCTCCCAGCGGCTCCCGGCCCGGGGGGAAACCATCCTGGGCGATGAATTCACGCTCGTCCTCGGCGGCAAGGGCGCCAATCAAGCGGTGGCCGCCGGCCTCGCCGGCGGGACCGCTCACATGGTCGCCTGCGTCGGCACGGACCTCTTCAGCGGGCTCGTCACCGACGGCCTCCGCGCCGCGGGCGTCAACATCGACCACGTCAGGATGGTGGACGGCCCGACCGGGATCGCCCACATCCGGGTGGACGATTCCGGAGAAAACGACATCGTGATGGTGCCGCTGGCAAACACCTCGCTCAGCGAGGCCCAGATCGACAGGGCGTTCGCCGAACGCGGTGCGTCGTCGAAGGTCCTGCTCACCCAGCTCGAGATCCCCTGGGCGCTCACCCAGTACGCGATTCGCCGTGGCCACGACGCCGGGCTGACGGTCGTCCTCGACCCGGCCCCGGCCGCGAAACTCGATGAGGCCATCTGGCCGCTGGTGGACATCGTCACCCCCAACGAAACCGAGGCGAGCATCCTCACCGGGATTGTCGTGCATGACCGCGACTCCGCCGTTCGGGCCGGCCGCTGGTTCACCGACCGCGGAGCGCGCTACGCCCTGATCACGATGGCGGCGGCCGGCGCCGTCCTGGTGTCCGCCGGAGACGTCGTGGCGTTCGATTCCATCCCGGTGACCGCCGTTGACACGACAGCCGCCGGGGACGCCTTCGCGGGCTACCTCGGGGCGTCGCTGGCGCTCGGCCACGAACTCCCGGAGGCCATCAGCCGTGCCATCGCAGCGGGCGCGCTGGCCGTCACCAAGCGCGGAGCCTCGCCCAGCCTGCCCGGGCGGGCCGACGTCGACGCCCTGCTCGATGCACAGAAGGCGCTTGCCTGATGCGGAGCACGCACACCACAATCAACCCCCAGCTCTCCCGCGTGATCTCGGAAACCGGGCACACCGACCTCATCGTCGTGACGGATGCGGGGCTCCCGATCCCTCCTGGCTCCGAGCGCGTCGACCTGGCCTACCGCCCCGGCGCTCCCGCCTTCCTGGACGTGCTCGACACGGTCCTCGCCGAACTCGTCATCGAGGGCGCCACGGCGTCCGCGGAGATCGAACAGCGCAGCCCCCAGGTCCTGTCCGCGCTCCGCGAGCGACTCGACCCGCTCGGTATCGCGATCACGCTCGTCCCCCACCGGGAATTCAAGGAACTCACGCACGACGCTCGCGCCTTCGTGCGCTCCGGCGAGTACACGCCCTACGCCAACGTCATCCTGCACGCCGGCGTCGCATACTGATATCGCCCACCGAGGCAACGAAAGACCTGGAAGACACAATGGCCGCCCACTCACACACCCCCGCCCTCACCGGACAGTCCGGGGCCCGCGACATCGACCGCAAGGCGCCCGTACCGATGTACCACCAGCTCAAGCGCCGGATCATCGAGGACATCAACCGGCTCGGCATGCGACCGGGCGACCTGCTGCCCGGCGAGCACAAGCTCTGCGAGCGGTTCGGCGTCTCCCGCACGGTCGTTCGGCAGGCGTTGCTGCAGCTCGAGCACCAGGGGGTCATCGAACGGGTCAAGGGCAAGGGAACCTTCGTCGCTCACCAGAAGACCGCCGAAAGCCTCGTCCACACGCTCACGGGACTCTACGAAGAGGTCGCCGCGCGCGGCGGCCACGTGCACAGCGACGTTCGCCGGCAGGAGACCATTCCCGCCGAGGACGACGTCGCGGATGCGCTCGGCGTCGCCCCTGGGACCCCCGTCGTCGTCATCGAGCGACTCCGGTACGTCGACGACGAACCGTGGTCCTGGACCACGACCTACCTGCCGCACGAGGTTGGCTCGTTGGTGCTCCACGACGACCTGCGCGACCAGTCCCTCTATGCGTTGCTGGCCACGCACGGGATCCGCGCGGTGCGCGGCATGCGCTCGGCCGAGGCCACATCGGCCGACGCCGCGCAGGGGGCCCTCCTCGCCGTCGGCGCCGGGCAGGCACTGCTCGTGCTCAAGAGCGTCAGCTACGACGAGACGGACCGGCCGATGGAGTACTTCGTCGCCTACCATCGTGGCGATCGCAGCCGATTCGAGTTCCAGCTCCGGGCGTCATCGACGGAAGAGAGCACCGCATCCCTGCGCCACACGGGCCTGCAGGGGGCCGAGGCTCCCCCGCCCACGCTCTGACCTTCCTGTAATTACATGTCACCTGTAAGTACAGGTAGTCTGAGAGGGCAGCAAAGCAGCTGACTCTAAACCAAGGAGACCGCCGTGTCCCAGTACCACGCAGTGCCCGTGCCCCCGATGAGCATCCGTTTCGACCAGGCAGCGGGGACGCTCAGCCCGGAAGGGCCCACGCTCACCCGCCGCATGTCCGATCTCGAAGGCCTGTTCCGGGACCACGAGGCGTGGGAAAAGGCGGTCGCCGACGGCGACCCGGTGGTCTACTCCGTCATCTCCTCGCCGGTACCGGAAATCGACCGCGAGCTTCCGCAGTCGATCACGACAATCCAGCCGGGCACGACCGGCGGCGAGCTGTGGATGACGAAGGGCCACCAGCACCCCAATCACCAGGGCGAAATCTATCTCGGCATCTCCGGCCGCGGCGGCCTGCTCATGTTCGACGGCACCGAAACCCGCTGGGTCGAGATGACCCCCGGTACCATCGGCTACATGCCGCCGGGCTGGGCGCACCGCAGCGTCAACATCGGCGACGAGCCGTATTCCTTTCTCGCCGTCTACCCGGGCGGCGCCGGCCACGACTACGGGTGGGTGCTCGAGCACGGCATGGGCCTCCGGGCACTCAGCGGCGCCGACGGTGTTGAGCTCGTCGATTACGTCGAAGGCTGACCCTCGTGATCATCGCCCACGATCTCGGCACGACCGGAAACAAGGCGTCGCTTCACCACGACGACGGGCGCCTCGTGACGGCGGTCACCGTGGCCTACCCTGCGCGCTTCGCTGACGGCGGCGTCGCCGAGCAAAACCCGCAGCACTGGTGGAACGCCGTCGTCGAGGCCACGCGCTCCCTCGTCGCGCGTTCGGGCGTTGATCCGGCGGTCGTCACCGGCCTGACCGTGAGCGGCCAGATGATGGGCGCGGTCCTCCTCGACGCCGCCTTCCAGCCGGTGCGCCCGGCGATCATCTGGGCCGACACCCGAAGCGCGGCCCAGACGGCACAGCTCGAGGCCATCATCGGCCAGGACCGGGCCTACTCGCTGCTCGGCCACCGCCTCAATCCCACCTACTCGCTCGAAAAGATCATGTGGGTGCGCGACAACGAACCGGAGACCTTCGAGCGAGTCCGCCACTTCTGCGTCGCCAAGGACTTCGTCGTGCACCGGCTGACCGGGCGCCTCGCCACGGACCGGTCGGACGCCTCCGCCACCAACGCGTACGATCAGGGGCGCGGAATGTGGTCAGCGGAGATGCTGTCCGCCGCGGGCCTCGATGCATCGATCTTCCCCGAGGTGCTCGAATCGACGGCCATCGTCGGCCGGCTGACCACTGACGCGGCCAACGCCACCGGGCTGAGCCGGGACACCCGGGTCGTCATGGGCGGAGGCGATGGCCCCGTCGCCGCCGTCGGCGCCGGGATCGTGGTCCCGGAGGACGGCGCCTACGTCTCCCTGGGCACCTCGTCCTGGATTTCGTTCGCCAGCGACACGCCCGTCTACGACCCCCTGATGCGCACCATGACCTTCGACCACGTCGTGCCGGGCCGCTACGTTCCCACCGCGACGATGCAGGCCGGCGGCGCCGCGCTGCAATGGGTGTCGGAACTGCTGACCCCCGAGCCGTCCGGCGCCAGCCTGTCGGCCCTCGTGGCGGATGCGTCCACCGCGGACGCCTCCTCGAGCGGGCTCTACTTCCTGCCGTACCTCCTCGGCGAGCGCTCGCCCTATTGGAACCCCAATGCCACCGGGTCATTCATCGGCATCGGGCGTCATCACGGCCGTGCGGAGATGACCCGCGCGGTCCTGGAGGGCGTCGCCTTCAACCTCCTCACCTGCCTCCAGTCGTTCCGCGAATCGGGTGCCACGCTCGACCGGATCGACGCGATCGGCGGCGGCGCCGCGAGCGATGTCTGGCTGCAGATCATGGCGGATGTCTGGGGACTGCCGGTGCGTCGCCGCACCATCGTCGAGGAAGCCAACAGCCTGGGCGCCGCGGTGACCGCGGCGGTCGGCCTCGGGCTCGTCGACGGGTTCGGCGCCGCCCGCGACCTCTCCGAGGTCACGGCGGAATTCACCCCGGACTCGGGGCGCCACTCCGACTACCTCACTCGCCATGCCGTCTTCGTCGACGGCTACGAGAGCCTCGAACCCTGGTTCGCGAAGCGCGCGGGTCGCTGATGGGATCGATCCTCGCCACCAGCCGCTCGTTCTCGTCGGGATCCGTCGACCTGGTGGCGCGCCTCGCCGAGCGCGGCCACACCGTGGAGACGGGACCGTCCGACCACGCGCTGGATGCGCTGCGCCCGCTGCTTGCGACGGCCGTCGGCTGGATCGCCGGCACCGGTCCGGTCACCGCCGAACACCTCGACGCCGCGCCGCTGCTGCGCGTCGTCGCCCGCTACGGGGTCGGCTTCGAAGCGGTCGACCTGGAAGCCGCCCGCGACCGGGGCATCATCGTCACGAACACTCCCGGAGCGAACAGCGCGGCCGTTGCCGACCACGCGGTCGGCCTCATGCTCGCCGTGCTCCGCGGCACGACCGAAGGCGACCGCCGGGTGCGCGCCGGCGACTGGTCGGTGCTCCGCGGCCGCGAACTCGGCTCGTTGGCAGTCGGGATCGTCGGCTTCGGCCGGATCGGCCAGGGAGTCGCCCGGCGACTGTGCGGATTCGGCTCGCGGATCCTGGCCCACGATCCGTGGATGTCCGGCGAACAGATCGAGGCCGCCGGGGCATCCCCGTTCGACCTGGCCCGGATGGCTGCAGAATGCGACATCGTCACCCTGCACTCCCCCGGGGGCGCCACGATAGTCGATCGCGACTGGCTGGCCTCGGCCCGCCCCGGGCTGGTGGTCATCAACACCGCCCGGCCTGAACTGGTCGACGAAGACGCCCTCGCCGCCGCCCTGCGCTCCGGCCTGGTCTCCGGCTTCGGCGCCGACACTCTTGTCGGAGACACGAGCGGAGCTGCCTCCCCGCTCCTTGCCGCCGACCTTGCGGCGCGAGTGATCGTGACGCCGCACTTCGGCGCCCAGACCGTCGAAGCCGTTGACAACATGGGCTCGATGGCCGTGACCAACCTGCTCGCGGTGCTCGCCGGCGAGGCCCCGCCCCACCCCATTCTGACGAAAGCCTGAAACCCCATGACCCTCGCCCCCCTTATCAACGCCCGCGTGCTCGCCGTCGTACGCGCGCCCAGCGCCGAGTCGGCCCTGCTCGCCGCCGACGCACTGGTCGCCGGCGGAATCTTTGGGCTGGAGATCACCTACTCCACCCCCGACGCCCCCGCGGTCATCCGTGAGCTCGACGCTCGCTACGGCGAGCGCATTTACCTCGGCGCGGGCACGGTCACGACCCCGGAGGAAGCCTCTATGGCAGCGGCTGCCGGAGCCCGCTTCCTGGTCAGCCCGGGCACGCGCCCGGGACTCACCGCAGCGATGAAGGCCACCGGCCTCGTCGTCCTGACCGGCGCACTCACCCCGAGCGAGGTGATGGCCGCGATCGAATACGGCGCCGACGTCGTGAAGATCTTCCCGGCGTCGCTGGGCGGCCCTGCGTTCCTCAAGGCCCTGCGTGGGCCGTTCCCCGACGTGGCCCTCATGCCCACCGGCGGCGTCACTCCCGAGAACCTCGACGCCTGGTTCGCTGCCGGCGCGGTCGCGGTCGGAGCCGGCGGGGACCTCGTCTCCGGGGCCGACCTCGCCTCGGGGCGGTACGACGAGGTCGAGCGCAAGGCTCGCCTATTCGCGTCGGCCGGGGCCCGCGGATGAGCGGCTACATGGGATTCGTCGGCGTCAGCACGGCGCAGTCGTCGATCATGAACGTCTTCCCGATCTGGGCCGAGATCCTCGGCCTGCCCACCCGCACCCTGATCGGACACGACCTCCCCGTCGACGCGACGCCGCAGGAGTACCGGCGGCTCGTCGAAGCGATCAGGGATGACCCCGACCATCGCGGCGCCCTCGTCACGACCCATAAGATGGGGCTCTACGCCGCGGCGAGCGACCTGTTCGACTCGCTGGACGAGTTCAGCACGCTGTGCGGAGAGATCTCGAGCATCTCCAAGCACGACGGCCGTCTCATCGGCCATGCGAAGGACCCGATCACGGCGGGACTCGCCCTCGGAGAGTTCCTCCCCGCCGACCACTTCGGGCGCACGCGCGCCCACGCGGTCTGCCTGGGCGCGGGCGGCGCCGGCACCGCCCTCACCTGGAACCTCGCCGAGCGCGATGACGCGCCGGAACTCATCGTCGTCACCGACACCAGCCGGGAGCGACTCGACCACCTGCGCGGAGTCCACGAGCGACGCGGCACCCCGGGCGGACTCATCCGTTACGTGCTGGCGGCTAACCCCGCGGACACCCGTGACGTGTTCGCGGCCGCGCCGCAGGGCAGCCTCATCGTCAACGCCAGCGGCCTCGGCAAGGACCGGCCCGGTTCGCCCGTGCCCGACGGCACGCGGTTCCCGGAGCAGTCCTACGTGTGGGAGTTCAACTACCGGGGAACCCTCGAGTTCCTGGGCCAGGCACGAGCGCAGGAAACGGCATCCGACCTCGTCGTCGTGGACGGCTGGCGCTACTTCATCCACGGCTGGTCGCGGGTGATCGCTGAGGTGTTCGGGGTCCGGCTGACCGAGGAACTCGTCGCCCGGCTCTCCGAGGCAGCCCTGGCCTCCCGATGAACCAGGTGCGCACGGTTCTCGGCGACCTTGACCCGGCCCGGCTGGGCCGGGTCAACTATCACGAGCACCTGTTCCAGGTCAGTCCGCTCCTCCCGGGCGACGAGTTGGACGACGAGGGATCGTCCCGGCAGGAAGCGTGTCTGCTCGCCGCCAGCGGCTTCGACGCCATGGTGGATGCGACGCCAATCGGCCTGGGCCGCGACCCGGAGGCCGTCGCCCGAATCAGCCTCGCGTCCGGCCTCGGCGTCATCGCGACAACGGGGGCGCACCACGAGGGCCACTACCCGGCCAACCACTGGCTGCGCGACCTCCCTGCCGAGCCCCGTTCGCGTGCCTTCCTGGCCGACCTGACCCTGGGCATGCCCCGACGGGACGGAGACCAGGACCGTGGCCTGGCGGCCGGGCCCGATAGCGGCCCCGTTCGGGCCGGGCTGCTGAAGGCCGCAATCGGCTATTGGTCGATCACACCCTTCGAGCGGATCACCCTGGAAGCGGTCGCCCTGGCCCACGCTGCAACCGGCGCGCCGGTCATGGTGCACCTGGAGTTCTGCACCGCAGCCCACGAGGTGCTCGATCTGCTGGACGCCGCCGGTGTCCCGGCGCACCGCGTGCTGCTCGCGCACGCCGACCGAGACCCGAACCCCGCCCTGCACCTCGACCTCGCCGCCCGCGGTGCGTGGCTCGGCTACGACGGCATGGCCAGGCCGCGCACCCGCAGCGACGCGGAGCTCCTCGACCTCACCGAAGCCGTCGTGTCCGGCGGCGGCGCCGACCATATCCTGCTCGGCGGCGACGTGGCACGGCGAAGCCGCTACAGCGCCTACGGCGGCATGCCGGGGCTGGCCTACCTCGGCGAGCGCTACCTCCCCCAACTTCGCACCCGGATCGGTTCCGAGGTCGTGGAGGGGATGCTCACGAGGAACGCCCAACGCTTCCTCACCTGGAGCTAGCCGGCGGGATGTCCCGGCGTCGCCGGCAAGGCGATATCGGTAGGGTTGGCAGAATGTCAACGATCTACGACGTCGCGACGCTGGCCGGAGTGTCCCCCGCGACGGTTTCGCGCGTGTTGAACGGCATTGCGGTGTCACCCGAGAGAGCGCAGCGGGTGCGTGAAGCCGCTAAAGAGCTGTCGTTCACCCCGAATCGCACGGCGCGGAGCCTGCGGAAGCAGCACTCCGAGGTCATCGCCCTGGTCATCCCCGACATCGAGAATCCCTTCTTCACCTCGGTTGCCCGCGGCGTGGAAGACGTAGCCCAGGCCGCCGGTTTCTCGGTCGTGCTCTGCAACACCGACGATGATCCCGAAAAAGAGGCTCGGTACCTCCGGATCGCCGTTTCGGAGAACATGGCCGGCGTCATCCTCGCCACCGCCGGGGGGCAGGCGGACCTGGCCCCGCTTCTGGGTCGAGGGCGCCCGATCGTCGCCGTCGACCGGCGCCCGCATGGCCATGACATCGACAGCGTCCTACTGGACAGCGTGGCGGGCGGACGCGACGCGACGCTGGCCCTGTACGCCCAGGGTTTCGAGCGCATTGCCTGCATCACCGGGCCGAGCACGGTGGAAACCGCCGAGCGGCGGGCGCAGGGTTGGCACGAGGCCGTGCGCGAGAACGGCGGGGACCCGGGCGGTTACCTGCGTTACACCGATTTCCGGGTCGCCGGCGGACGCGCAGCCATGACCGATCTGCTGGCCATGGAGACGCCGCCCGATGCGGTGTTCGTTGCCAACAACCTGATGAGCGTCGGAGCCCTGCAGATTCTCGCCGAGCACGGCCTGACACCACCACGAATCGGCGTGGCCGTCTTCGGCGATCTGCCCTTCCTGGTGCAGCCTCCGATCGGAGTGACTGTCATCCCGCTGCCCGCGCGGCGCCTCGGCGAGAGGGCCGCTTCGCTTTTGCTCGAGCGCCTCGAGGGCGACGACCAACCGGCTCGAACCCTCGTCCTGTCCAACAATCCCGGCTCGGACGACCGCTCGGTCACTTGACCCTGAAATCGATTTCTGCAACGCTGGGGGCATGGGCACAAGTGCGGTCATCGGCGTGGATATCGGCACTTCCAGCAGCAAGGGCGTACTGGTAACCATGGACGGCCGGGTACTCCGCACCGCGACCCGTGCCCACGCTGCGTCCCGCCCCCAGCCGGGCTGGGTGGAGATGGATGCGTCACTCTGGTGGCGGGAATTCGTCGAGATCACCCGCGAGCTCCTCGAGGAACGAGGCGTCACGGTCCAAGCCGTCGGCGTGAGCGGTATGGGACCGTGCGTTTTGCTCACGGATGCCGATGGCGCACCGCTGCGGCCGGCCATCCTGTACGGCGTTGACACTCGCGCAATCGAGCAGATTGCGGCCCTCACGGCGACGCTGGGCGGAGACGACGCCGTCATGGCCCGCGCCGGCTCGGCACTGTCGACCCAGGCGGTCGGCCCGAAACTGGCCTGGCTGGCCGAGCACGAACCGGACACCTTCGCGCAGGCGAGGCGCCTGTTCATGCCCAGCTCCTGGCTCCTCTGGAACCTGACCGGGGAATATCGGCTCGACCATCACTCCGCTAGCCAGTGCACGCCGCTCTACGACGCCGGTTCTCAGGCCTGGTTCGAGCCCTGGGCCCGCCCCCTGGCCGGGCCGATCGGCCTGCCCGACTTGTGCTGGCCGGGCGACGTGGGCGGCCGCGTTTCGGTGGCGGCCTCGGCCGAAACCGGGCTACCCGTCGGCATCCCGGTCATTGCCGGCACGATCGACGCCTGGTCGGAGGCGGTCAGCGTCGGAGCCCAGCGTCCGGGCGACCTCATGTTGATGTACGGCACCACGATGTTTCTCATCAACACCGTGCCCGGCCCGCTCTCGGCCACCGGGCTGTGGGGAACGGTGGGCGCGTTCCCCGGAACGCACAACCTGGCAGCGGGAATGGCGACGTCCGGAGCCATCACCGGATGGCTCCGGGACTTGCTGGCCGCGGGGGACTTCACCGAGCTTCTCGCCCTCGCCGACGAATCCGGCGTCGGCGCGGGCGGCCTCCTCATGCTGCCGTACTTCGCCGGCGAACGCACGCCGATCCAGGATCCGCTCGCCCGCGGCCTGATCGCGGGGCTCACGCTCTCCCATACCGCGGGCGACCTCTACCGTGCCGCACTCGAGGCGACGGCATTCGGAGTGCGGCACAACATCGAAGCGATGACGGCCGCCGGCGGCACGATCGAGCGGATCGTGGCGGTCGGCGGCGGCGCCCGGGGTTCGCTCTGGACACAGATCGTCAGCGACGTGACCGGGCTTCCGCAGGTGATTCCCACGACCACCGTCGGCGCCAGCTTCGGGGCTGCCTTCCTCGCGGCGTCGACCGTTACCGACGCCGATATAGACATCGACGCGTGGAATCCGCCGGCCGACATCCGCCATCCCGAGCCGAAAAGGACCGCCGAGTACGACGAGTTGTATGCCCTGTACCTGGCGCTCTACCCGGCAACCCGCCGGATCTCGCACGCCCTCGCCATCCGGCAGGCGCGACTCGGCACCCCGCAACCAGCCCACCAGTAGATCGAATGAAAAGAAGGACGCATCGAATGACCAGCTACACCCTTCCCGTCCCCCTCAGCCAGGCACCGGCGCCCGAGCACACAATCGTCACGGTGGCCAGCGGCGACCTCCGGCACAGCGCGAACGAGAAGTGCTGGCCGACCCAGCAGCGCCTCGAGACCGATTTCGCTGCGGCCGTGGAGGCGCTGGGCTGGGGCGTGCAGCGCGGGCACGCCGTCGACCCCGTCAAGGGTCACGGCTTCATCGACGGCCAGCGCATGGGCATCGAAGTCTTCAAGACGATCCCGGCCGACGCGCCTCTGGTCGTCGTCGAGGCCGTGTGGCAGTACAGCCACCACGTCCTGGCCGGCCTGCGGTCCCACCGCGGCCCCATCCTCGTCGTCGCGAACTGGGCCGGCGACTATCCCGGCCTCGTCGGCCTGCTCAACCTCACCGGCAGCCTCACCAAGGCCGGTGTGGCATACTCGGCACTGTGGAGCAAGGACTTCACGGATGAGTGGGCCGTTGCCAAGCTGCGGTCCTGGCTCGAGACCGGCGCGATCGAGCACGACCAGAGCCACGTGCGCGACCTCCCCGCCCTCGACCCGGCGAGCCCCGAGGTCGAGCTGGGCGTCGCGCTCGCCCGGCAGCTCCAGCAGGAGAAGGCCATCATCGGCATCTTCGATGAGGGCTGCATGGGCATGTACAACGCCATCATCGACGACGAACTGCTCAACCCGCTCGGCATCTACAAGGAGCGCCTCTCGCAAAGCGCGCTCTACGCCGAAATGAACCGGGTCAGCGATTCAGAGGCCGACGAGATCAAGTCCTGGCTGGATGCCGCCGGCTTCACCTTCCATTTCGGCCAGGACGAGGCCACGGAACTCACCCCCGCCCAGGTGCGCAGCCAGTTCAAGATGTACATCGCGGCGCTCCGCATCTCGGACGACTACGGGCTCGATGCCGTGGGAATCCAGTACCAGCAGGGGCTGAAGGACCTCGTTCCGGCCAGCGACCTGGCCGAGGGCCTGCTGAACAATGTCGAGCGGCCCCCCGTGTTCTCTCGCGACGGCGGCCGTGAGCTCTATGCCGGGCTCGCGCTGCCGCACTTCAACGAGGTCGACGAGGGCGTGGCCGTGGACGCCCTGGTGACCAATCGCGTGTGGACGGCGATGGGGCTCGATCCGGCCAACACGCTGCACGACGTTCGCTGGGGCGAGGAATACGACGGGGAGTTCGTCTGGGTCTTTGAGATCTCGGGCTCGGTCCCCGCCTCGCACAACGGGGGTTACGACAAGAGCTACAGCATGCGCCAGCCGGCGATGTTCTTCCCCCTCGGCGGCGGAACACTGAGCGGGGTGTCGAAGCCGGGCGAGATCGTCTGGTCGCGGGTGTTCATCATGGACGGGGTGCTCCACGTCGACCTCGGCCGGGGGCACGTGGCCGATCTCCCGGCGGAGGAGACGCAGCGCCGTCTCGACGCGACCGACCCGCAGTGGCCCATCATGCACGCGGTACTCGACGGCGTCTCCCGCGACCAGCTGATGGCCAGGCACAAGGCCAACCACGCCCAGGTCGCTTACGCGCCCGATGCAGACCTGGCCGATCGCGCCGTGCTCGCCAAGGCCGCCCTGTTCCAGGAACTCGGCGTCATCGTGCACCTCTGCGGGGATGTTGCCATTCGTTAGTCCCCCACCTGACAAGCCAGAGCCCCTGCCCCGACTAGTCGGGGCAGGGGCTCTGGCTTGTGCGCTCCTCGCGGAGGACGCGGTGTTACTTGTAGAGGACGGCAGCGATCTCGGCGTCTTCCATGTTGGTCTTGTCGTACCAGAAGAAGCCGGTGTCGATGACCTTCTCCGGGGTCTTGCCCCTGATGGCGTCGTAGGCAGCCTGCACGGTCTGCTCGCCGATACCGATGGGGTTCTGCGTGATCGCTCCGGCCATCATGCCGTTCGTGATCGCGTCGATCTGCGCCTGGCCGGAGTCGAAGCCGATGACGGTCAGGTCGCCGGCCTTGAGGCCCAGCTCGCCGACAGCGCCGACGATGCCGATGGCGGATCCCTCGTTGGTGCCGTAGAGGCCCTTGAGCTTCGGGTGCGCCGCGATCATGGCCTTGGCGATGTCGGCCGACTTCAGGTGGTCGCCGTCGCCGTACTGGATGTCGACGATCTTGATGTCCGGGTGGTTCTTCTTGATCTCCTCGACGAAGCCGTCACGACGCTCGACACCGGTGGAGTTGATCTGGCTGTGGCCGACAATGCCGACCTCGCCCTTGTCGCCGA
This sequence comes from Cryobacterium sp. TMT1-2-1, assembly GCF_004403955.1. Lineage (NCBI taxonomy): Bacteria > Bacillati > Actinomycetota > Actinomycetes > Micrococcales > Microbacteriaceae > Cryobacterium > Cryobacterium sp. TMT1-2-1. The sequence continues at coordinate 4,962 of NZ_SOHC01000071.1, read as the reverse complement.
TCAGTTCGGCCATGTGGGTGGCCGCCAGTGCGCCGGCGCCGAGGCTATCGGTCTTGGCGATGCTCAGCGGGTAGTCACTGTTGCAGCCCGCGTCGAACTGGATTACGGGGATCTCGGCGGCCTCGGCCGCCTCCATCAACGGGATGCAGGCTTCGGGGTCGAGAGCGGCGTAGCCGATGGCATCCGGCTTCTTGTCGATCGCGGCCTGGAACATCTGCAGCTGGTTGTCAACCTCGGTCTCGGAGGCGGGGCCTTCGAAGGTGACCTTGACGCCGAGCTCCTTCGCTTTGCTCTCCGCACCCGTCTTGACGGCCTGCCAGAACTGGTGCTGGAAGCCCTTGGACACGAGGGCGATGTACAGCTCGTCGCCGCCGCCGTTCGCGCTGTCGTCGGTGGACCCGGCGCTCGTCGAGCAGCCGGCCAGCATGAGCGCAACCGCGGCAGCGGCGGCGACGAACGCGACCTTTTTACCTGTTTTCATCGAGTAACTCCATTGTTTGATCGGCGGCCAGCAGCACAGCTGACACCGCCACGATATCGATTTCGAGCGGCCAAACACAGCGATAATACATGCAGATACAGGATCGTTACCTAACGCGTATTCTCGGGGATGTAACCGATTTCAGGATCGGTTGAGGAAGGGCTGCCCGGCCTCTCGGGAAACGCAGCTCTTCCTGGCTTGTTGGGCGACCGCGGCGCGGCCTAGGAGCCGGCCCTGCGCTGGCGGAGCGCGTCGGTGAAGACGGCGACCAGGATGACGGCGCCGACCACCACGTTCTGCCATTCGGTCTGGATCGACATGATGCGCAGGCCGTTGATGAGCACGCTCATGATCAGGGCGCCGATCAGGGTCCCCATGATCGACCCCCGGCCGCCCAGGAGGGAGGTTCCGCCGATGATCACCGCGGCGATCGCCTGCAGCTCGTACCCGGCGCCGAGTTGCGGCTGGGCCGAGTTGAGCCGGGAGGCGATGACGACGCCGGCGATTCCGGTGAAGAGGCCGGCCACTGTGTAGATCATGATCTTCCACTTGCGGGTGTCGACCCCGGAGAGCCGGGTCGCCTCTTCGTTGCTGCCGATGGCGAAGGTGTACCGACCCAGGATCGTCTTGCTCAGCACGAGGTAGGCCGCTCCCGCGAGCGCGAACAGGATGAGCACGGCGTTGGGCAGTCCGGGGACGAGCGTGCCGAGCGCGATGTCCCGGAAGCCCTCGACGCTGCTGAAGTAGATCGGGCGGACGCCGGAGATGACGAGCGCGAGGCCCTGGGCGATGAGCATCATTGCCAGGGTGGCAATGAACGGGGGGAGCCGAAGCACGGCGATGTTGAACCCGTTGATGAAGCCCATCAGCGCTCCGGTCGCGATGCCGCCGAGCACGCCCACGACCAGGGGCAGTTGCATGTTCACCAGGAAGATCCCGGTCATCACCGAGGCGAGCGTCATGCCCGTTCCGATGGACAGGTCGATACCGCCCGTGATGATCACGAAGGTCGTACCCAGGGCGAGGATCCCGATCACCGCTGTCGACAGCAGGATTCCGGAGATGTTGCTCCAGGTGAAGAAGGCGTCGTTGGCCAGGGAGAAGAAGGCCAGGAGGACGACCAGGGTGGCAAAGGCGAGGGATTGCTGGAGCTTGGCCCGGAGGAAGCTCTTGGTCGAACCCGCGGCGCGCCCATCGGGCTTCAGGGGGGACTTTTCCGTCACAGGAGATGCGTTCATTTGCTTCACTGCTCTTTCTCGTCGCCCATGCGGGTTGCGTAGTCCATGATTTTCGCCTGGCTGGCGTCTTCGTTATTGAGAACACCGGTGATGCGGCCGCCCGCCATCACGACGATGCGGTGGGAGAGTCGCAGAACCTCGGGAAGCTCGGAGGAGATCATGATGATTGATTTCCCCTGCGCCACGAGCTCGTTGAGCAGCCGGTAGATCTCTTCCTTGGCCCCGACGTCGATCCCTCGGGTCGGCTCGTCGAAGATGAGGATGTCGCAGTCGCGCGCCAGCCACTTGGCAATGACGACCTTCTGCTGGTTGCCGCCCGACAGGTTCTTCGTGGTTGCGTGGATCGATGGCGTCTTGATCCGCAGTGCCTTCACGTAGTCCCGGGACGTCTGCTTGCCCTTATCGGTGTTCACGAAGCCGAAACGGTTCGTGTAGTCCGCCAGGGAGGCCAGCAGGATGTTCGTGTTCACGTCCTGCTCGAGCAGGAGCCCGAACAACTTGCGGTCCTCGGAGAGGTAGCCGACGCCGTGCGCCACCGCCTCAGAGGGCTGCGAGATCTTCACCGGCTTGCCGTTGATCTGGATGACCGTGCCCTCGGACGGGTCGGCTCCGATGATCGCCCGGGCGACCTCGGTTCGTCCCGCGCCCATCAGCCCGGCGAAACCGAGGATCTCGCCCCGGCGGAGCTCGAAGTTGATGTCCTTGAGGAGGTGGCGGGTGTTCAGCCCCTCGACCTTGAGCACGACGTCGTCGTGTGCGTGCTGGCGCGCCTCTGGCCGAGCGCCCTCCTCGATGTGGCGGCCCACCATCATTTCGATGATGGTCGGGATGTCGATCTCGGCCTTGTCGAGCGTGCCGATGTAGGCACCGTCGCGCAGCACCGTGACCCGGTCGGAGAGCCGGCGCAGCTCGTCCATCCGGTGCGAGATGTAGATCACGCCGGTTCCGGTCTTCTTGAGGTCCTCGATCAGGGCGAAGAGGGTTTCCGTCTCGGCCTCGGTCAGGGCGGAGGTGGGCTCGTCCATGATGAGCACCTTCGCGTCGAACGACAAGGCCTTGGCGATTTCCACCATCTGCTGCTTGGCCACCGTGAGGTTCTCAATGAGTTCCCGCGGGTCGAGGTCGATCCCCAGGCGCGTCAGAAGCTCGGAGGCGAGAAGGTTCAGGGCACGTGCCCGGACGAACAGCCCGCTCCTCGGCTCGCGTCCGATATAGATGTTCTGCGCCACCGTGAGGTGCGGCATCAGGTTCATCTCCTGGTGGATGATGCTGATGCCCAGTTCCTGGGCAGCCTTGGGGCTGTCGATCTCGACCTCACGGCCTTCGAGAACGATGCTGCCGGAGTCCTTCGAGTAAATCCCGGACAGGATCTTCATCAGGCTGGACTTACCCGCCCCGTTCTCCCCGACGAGGGTGAGAACCTCGCCTCGGTTCAGTTCGAATTGAACGTCTTTAAGCGCCTGCACGCCGGGGAAGCTCTTGCTGATCCCGCTGACTTTCAAAAGCTGGGTTGTCACACACTCACCTACTTCGTCGGAGGATGGATTTGGAAAAACGCGTGAGCATGATCATGCCACGAAAAACGTCAAAGATCCGACCAATCTGCGAAATCATTTGACCGGCGGTACAAGTTGTATCCTAATGTATCTATGCGTTCCGAATGGTAACAATGTGAATCCGAGCGGCCTCGCACCAGCACTCCCGAATCCCCAACGAAAGCGAGACTTCCCATGCAGATTGGCGCCCACGCCCTTGTTTTTACAGGGTCTTTCGACGAAATGGGTCTGACCCACGCCATCCGCGAAACCAAGAAAGCGGGCTTCGATCTGATCGAAATCCCGCTCATGGACCCGGCCGGATTCGACCGCAAGCTGGCCGCGCGCCTGCTGCAGGACTATGACCTCGCGTCGACCGCGTCACTCGGCCTCAGCGAATCAACCGACCTAACGAGTCCCGATTCCGCCGTGGCAGCCGCCGGCGAGCGGATGCTCACCGACTGCCTCGAGATCGTGCACGCGATGGGCGGAACACACCTGTGCGGCGTGATCTACAGCGCGATGAAGAAATACATGGAGCCCGCGAGCGCCGCCGGACGGGCGTCCAGCGCGTCCGCCCTGAACCGGCTCGCCGGGCGAGCGGCAGACCTCGGCATCCACCTGTCCCTTGAGGTCGTCAACCGCTACGAGACAAACCTGCTTAACACCGGCCGCCAGGCGCTGGCCTTCCTCGACGAGGTCGACCACCCCAACGTCTCGGTGCACCTCGACACGTATCACATGAACATCGAGGAATCGGATCTGTTCTCCCCCGTGCTCGACGCCGCCGACCGGCTCGGCTACGTGCACATCGGCGAGAGCCACCGCGGGTACCTGGGTTCGGGCACCGTGGACTTCGACTCCTTCTTCCGCGCTCTGGCGCGAATCGACTACGACGGCCCCGTCGTCTTCGAATCGTTCTCCTCTGCCGTCGTCAACGAGGACCTGAGCCGGATGCTCGGGATCTGGCGCAACCTCTGGCAGGACTCCGGCGACCTGGCCGCCCACGCCAACACGTTCATTCGCGGGCGGCTGCACGGCGTCGAGTCCATCGCCCGGCACTAGCACGGGCAGCGTGGTGCTGACGGGCTGTGCTCAGCCGCGCGGAAGCGCCTTGCCGTCGGCGTCGAGGTAGTCGCGCCACGACCGCTTCGCGGTCCAGCCGAGCATGCGCTGCGCCTTCGCGCTGGAGATTCCCGAGGAGTCAGGCCGATCAGTTGGTCGAAGCTCGATCGTGTCGCCGTAGTACTTGTGCAGGATCTCGCCGAAGTCCCGTCCACCGACGTTGTCCGGTGAGGCAATGTAGAAAACCTCATGCCCGGGCAGGTCGGCTTCGGTGGCCAGCACAATCGCGTCTGCCAGATCATAGACGTCGATGTAGCTCCACAGATTCGGGCTGAGCACCGCGGCGTCGCGCACCTGCGGCCCAAGGTTCTGCTCGTAGTTGCCTTCGTTCTGAACCCAGCTCGGGCGCAGGGAGATGCAACGGATGTCCGACCGCTCGACCGCAGCGTTCATCAGCTGTTCGCCGAAGTGCTTGGACAGGGCGTAGGGATCCTGCGGGTGGACCGGGTGTTCCTCGTCGACCGGGGCGTAGTCGGGCAGGAAATCCCGCTCCGGGAAGAAGAAACCGGGGACCGTCTCGCTCGAGATGTTGACGAAGCGCTTCACCCCGAACCGGACGGCCGCTTCGAGAACGTTGAAAGTG
>NZ_SOHC01000069.1:0-43093 GCF_004403955.1 Cryobacterium sp. TMT1-2-1 | reverse complement strand
CCCGCCAGGTCCACGACACGGCGGCGGGTGCCCGCGCCGCCCCGGCGCCGGTGGCGCGCGCCGGTGCTGATTGCCGTCGCCATGCTGGTGGCACTCGTTGCCGCGCTGGCGGTGCCCGCGGCCGTGGACCGCGCCGAGGAGCGCGCCGCCCCCGTCGCGTTCAACCCCGGGTTGATCATCAGCGACTACAACTTCTTCAACCCCTCGGCCATGACGGAAGAGGAAATCCAGGCCTTCCTCGAGGCGCGCACGTGCTCCCCCGCCGATTCCTCGAGCTGCCTCTGGGAGTACCGCGAAAGCACGACCGCCCAGCCGAACCAGGGCTCCGGCCACTGCACGCGCTATGCCGCCGCCCGCAACGAGCCGGCCAGCCGCATCATCGCCAAGGTCGCCCGAGCCTGCACGATCAGCCCCCGGGTGCTGCTCGTGCTGATGCAGAAGGAACAATCCCTGATCACCCGGCCGACCGCATCCGGTTATCTGCGCGCCACCGGCTACGCCTGCCCCGACACGGCCGACTGCGACGCCCGGTACTTCGGGTTCTTCAATCAGGTCTACCGCGCGGCCTGGCAATTCCGCCAGTACACCCAGGAGCCGGAGCGCGCCTACAAGATCGGCACGGTCGACGTGGGCTTCCACCCGGATGCCGCGTGCGGCGCCGAGCCGGTAGGGATTCAGAACCAGGCCACCGCGAACCTGTACAACTACACGCCGTACCAGCCCAATTCCGCGCTGCTGGCCCGGCCGGGCACCGACGGGGATTCCTGCTCGGCGTTTGGCAACCTGAACTTCTGGCGCTTCTACACTCGCTGGTTCGGGTCGACCGATACCGAGCCGTTCCCTTCCTACCTCGACCAGTGCCTCAACCTCGCCGGCGGCCAGGCGTGCGAGGAACCGAACTTCTTCGCCCGGCTTTCTCCGCTCCGCTGAGGCCGATGGCGCGTAGTGTCGTGCTCGGGAGGACAACATGACTGAGACGACGATCGTGGCCTGGGACGGCTCGGCGCCGGCGCGCTCCGCCCTCGAGTGGGCGGCCCGGTGGGCGTCCGGCGGTGATCTCACGCTCGTGCGCGTCCTGGAAGACTCCATCGGAATCACGGACTACATCGTCGACGACTCCATGGTCGATGCGGCGCGGGCGGCGCTCGAGGATGCCGCGGCCGAGGTGCGGCTGGCGCATCCGGACCTGCGCGTGGAATCCGAATTCGTGCGGGGCGACCCGATCGGCGAACTCCGACGGCGCTCTGCACCGAACCGGCTCGTCGTCGTCGGGACGCACCGGCGCGAGGGCTCGAAGCTGCGATTCGAGTGGTCGGTGGGCGCACGGCTCGCCGCGAGCGCACGCGGCCCGGTCGCGATCGTGCCGGAGACCGACAGTGCGACCCGGTCAGGAGTGGTCGTCGGCATCGACGGATCGACGGCCTCCGACGCCGCCGTGGCGTTCGCCGCGGAGCATGCGAGCCGGTCCCACCAGCCGCTCCGCATCATCCACGCCTGGCAGGAGCCCCCGGTCTGGCAGGGCCCGGATTCCCTGGACCCCGTGCCGAGCCAGGACTTCCTCGATTCCCTCGAGGACACTCACCAGCAGATCCTGAATGAATCCGTGACGAAGGTGACGGATGCCTGGCCCGAGCTCCCGGTGCGGGGCACGCTGATGCACGGCCCACCGCAGCCGGCCCTGCTGGAAGCCTCCCGCGGCGCGGCTGTGCTCGTCGTGGGCAACCACGGCCTGCACGGGGTCGAACGCCTCCTGCTGGGGTCGGTGAGCCACGCGCTCGTGCTGAACATCGTGTCGCCGACGATCGTCATCAGCGCGCCGCCGGAAACCTGAGCGCACGTCTCGTTCGGCCTGTCGTAGGGCACCGCGCCCGCAGAGCAAAATCGCAGTCACCAGTGCGCTGCCTCCGGGCCCGAACGAGCCAGGACGCCTTCCCGTAATCCCAGCTCAGAGGCTATTTCTCCCGCGGGAGCGGTGAAACGCCCGGCGTACGGCGGCAGCCCGTTTTTCGCGGCTCCCAGCATCCACGGAGGCTCGGCATCCGGCGCGTCCCTAAACTCGCCGGGTGACCACGTGCGGCCCCCGTCGGATCATCGCCGGACGGGCCGCAGGCAATCGAAAGGATCCACAATGAACAAGAACACGATCTCCACCCGCACCTCCGCCACCCGCACGAAGCGCGTGGCCATTGGCGCCGCATCCGCCCTGGCCGCGGGCGCGCTGCTGGGCGTTGGAGCCCAGGGCGCGACCGCCGCGCCGCTGAACGCGTCATCCGACACCGAGTCGAGCAGCAGCTCTTCGGTGCACGCCGGGACCAAGGGCGCCGTCCTGGCCGCGCTGAAGGTGGAGCTGCGCGCCGACCTGTCCGAAGGCACGGACATCGGCGACAAGGCACAGAACGTCGCCGAGACCCTGTCCGGCCACGCGGCACTCTTCGAGCGCCTGCCCGAGAAGCTGCAGACCGACCTGACCTCCCTGAAGGAAGCATCCGAGGCCGACCGCACCACGCTCGCCACGACGATCACCGCCACGGCACTGGCCGGCGGCTACGGCGAACAGGTGAAGGAGTTCGCCCAGGAGATCCAGGCCGACCCCGCCCACCCGCTGGACGGCCTGCGAACCGTCCTCCAGGGTGACCAGGCGGAGGCCGGCGCGAAGGGCCAGTCCGTGGAGAAGATCGCCCAGAAGCTCCTGGACAACCCGGTGCTCTTCGACAAGCTCCCGGAGTCGCTGCAGACCGACCTGACGGCGGTGAAGGATGCGTCCGACGCCGACCGCGCCGCCGCCCTGCAGAACGTCGAGACGTCGGCGCTGGCCGGCGAGTACGGCAAGACCGTCCAGACGATCGCCGAGCGGATCCTCTCCGACACGCACGCCACCGGCGGCGCACACGCCGAGGTCGAGACCGGAGGAAACTAGCCTCCGTCTCACCCGCTGACACTGCCGAAGGCCGGGAACCCGTGGGGTTCCCGGCCTTCCGGCGTATCCGGGCGCTCTGCAACTCCCAGCGGTGGGGACATCCGTCGCCCACCCGGGCTCGCACGGGGCCTGGGCTGGGAATCCTCGCCGGCCCATGGTCCCCGCGGGCCCCTGTGCATTAGCATTCGCGGAACGGACGACAAGGAGCAGCGATGGCCGGCAAAACGTACGCCGCGCAGCTCGAGCGTCTCGGCCCGCACAGGGCGGGTGTCGTATGCCTCTACCTGGGCGACCTCGGCAAGGTCGACCTGACCGTACTGGAAGAGATCGTCGCGGAGTCCCTCGTGACGCTCCCCCCGGCGGGCGCCGGTCGAGGTCCAGCTGTTGGACCGTACAACAATTCGGCGAGTCACCCGTAGAATGGCGTCCATGGCGTCCATGCAGGGTCTGACGAAGATGTCCTTCCAGCGCGTCAGCACGGCGGAACACGTGCGCGACCACATCACTACCCTGATCCTGGACGGCAGCCTGAAACCCGGCACTCCGCTGCGAGAAAACACGATCGCCACGACTCTCGGAGTCTCCCGGAACACGGTTCGCGAGGCCGTGTTGCTGCTCGGCCAGAGTCGTCTCATCCGCCATGAAATGCACCGCGGGGCCATCGTCGCGGAGCCGACCAAGGATGCGCTGATCAACCTCTACGACGCTCGTCGCGGACTTGAGGTGGGCGCGGTCTCCCTGCCCGCCAGCGCCGAGGTCATCGCCGGAATCAAGACGGCCCTGGACGACCTGGAACTCGCCGCGGACGCCGGCGACGACCGCGACATTGTCGAGAAGGACCTCGCCTTCCACGCCGCCACCGTTCGTAATTTCGGCAGCGAGCGCATCGACGCCTTCTACGCCCAGCTCGCGGTGGAGCTCTCGTTTTACCTCAACGCCCTCGCGTCATCCCGGCTCGACTACGCAGCGGATGCGTCGTTCCTCGATGAGCACCGCCGCATCTACGCGGCGATCGCCGCCCAGGACAACGCTGCAGCGGCACGCTGCGTGGAAGACCACATCGACGAAACGATTCGCCGGCTGCACGCCCGGCTCGACGCGGTCGAAGCCTGACGCTCCTGCCTCGGCACCCCTAGGGGAAGTCGAGGCTGATCACCGTCGGGCCCCGACGGCCGAGGGCCGCCCGGGCCCTGGCCGCGGCATCCTGGGCGTTTTCGGCCCGCTCGCCGGTCGCGCCGATCGCGTTCGCCAGGGCCACCAGGTCGGGAACGTGCAGGTCGACCCCGACCGGGGCGATCCCGCGTGCCGCCTGCTGGTCCCGGATCTCGCGGTAGCCGCCGTTGTTCGCGACGACGACGACGATCGAGAGGCCCTGCTCGACCGCCGTGACCAGCTCCTGGACCGAGAACATGAGCGCGCCATCCCCGAGGAGGGCGATGACCGGCGCGTCGGGCCGGGCAACCTTCGCGCCGATCGCGGCGGGGAGGGCGTAGCCGAGGGTTGCCACGCGAGGCATGTAGAGGAACGAGTTCTTGTTCGGCACCGGGAAGAAGTGCACCGTTCCGAAGTAGGTCACCTGCGAGGAGTCGCCGGTGATGATCGTGTCAGCGGGCAGCGCCGTGCGGAGTTCGGAGTTCAGCTCGAACCAGGTCTCGCCGTCGGCCAGGGCCTCGACCGTGAGCGTCGCCTTGAGTTCGTCCAGCTCGCGGGACGCCATGTGTGGCTCGGCGGAATCGGCGGGGGCGCCGTGCCGGCCGAGGACCGCGTCGATGGCCTCGTCGATGGCCTCGAGGGCATCCGCGGCATCCGCGCGGATGGCGATCCGCGCCGGTGCGTTCAGGGCCAACTGACTCTCGGCAATGTCGATGCGGATCACGTTCGGCGAGGTGATCCTGCCCTCCCACAGGTCGGAGTCGCCCAGTTCGCTGCCCACGACCAGCAGCGCGTCGCTGGCATTCAGCCAGTCCTGAGCAGACCTCAGGCGGATGTTCGCGCCCAGGGAGAGCGGGTGGCCCTCGGGCAGCACTCCCTTGCCGTTGCAGGTCGAGATCACGGGCGCCGTGAGGCGCTCGGCGAGCCGGCGCAGCTGCGCGTCGGCCCCACGGGATCCGCCGCCGGCGATGATCGCCGGCCGAGTGGCGCCGAGGAGTAGCAGGGCTGCCTGCCGCACCAGGGATTCGTCGACTGCGGGGGTCAGCACGTCGCCGGCTCGGGCGACCTCGCCGTCCCACTCCTGCGCAAGCACGTCGCTCGGGATCTCGACGTAGACCGGGCGCGGGCGACCCGTGCGCATGACCTCGAAGGCATGCGCGATGGCCTCGGTTGCTTCCTCGGGGGTTGTCGCCCGCGTGCTCCACTCGGTCATGCTCGCCATGGCGGCGAGGGTGTCCTTCGTCTCGTGGAGTTCGCCGCCGTCGAGGTGTTCGGTGCCGGAGGGGAGCCCGGAGGAGATGATCAGCACGGGCCGGGATTCCGCGTACGAGGTGCCGGCCGCGACCATCGCGTTGAGGGTGCCCGGGCCGCTGGTCGTGATGACGACCCCGGGTTTGCCCGCGACCTGGCTGTAGCCGTCGGCGGCGTAGCCGGCCCCTTGCTCGTGACGATGCGTGACGGGCCTGATGCCCAGGCGCACGAGGTGCCGGTAGATCTCGAGGTTGTGCGTGCCCGGGATGCCGAAAATCGTGTCGACGCCGTGCTCCTGAAGGGTCTCGGCGACCGCCGCCCCGCCATTGCGATGAAGGGAGGTCGGGGTCTCGTCAGTCTCAGTTATCGTCATGATTGCTCCATCGTAGGACAATTCTGCGAATTGCCGTCATAATGTAGAACAACCATGCAATATCGTTTGATCATCACGTGAAGTGGTGACTGACATCACTGCTCAAGGAGGAGCCATGAGGTCTATGAATAAGCGCAACAAGGCAGTCGTTCTCGGTGTCACCTTCGCGGTCGCCGCGACGATGCTGGCCGGGTGTTCCGCGGGAGGCGCGGCCTCGTCGGCGGACAAGGCTCCTGCCAAGGACGCGGACAGCGCCCTGCGCGGCATGCTTCCCGCAGACATCAAGGAGGCCGGCGTGCTCAAGATCGGCACCGAGGCGTTCTACCCGCCCTTCGAGTACCTCGACGCAGACAACACCACCGTCATCGGCCTCGACATGGCACTGTTCCAGGCCATCGGAGACGAGCTCGGCCTCACAGTCGACATCACGAACATGGCCTTCGACGGACTGCTCCCCGCTCTCGACGCCAAGCGAATCGACGTCGTCGTCGCGGCCATGACCGACACCAAGGCGCGTCAGGCGAAGTACGACTTCGTCGATTACTTCCTGACCGGACAGGGCATCGTCGTCCCGGCCGGCAACCCCAAGAGCATCAAGGGCATCGAGGACATGTGCGGTCTGAAGGTCGCCGCCCTGGAGGCGTCCACCCAGGTCAGCCTGCTGGAGAAGTTCAACACCGAGGAGTGCGCCGACGACCCGATCGTTGTGACCGCACTCGCCACCGACGCCGACGCCATGCTGCAGGTGCGCAGCGGACGCGCCGACGCCTCCTTCTCCCAGGATGCCGTCGCCCGCTTCAACGCCCAGGCGGAGGGAGGCAGCGGCAAGTTTGAGATCGGCAACGACGAGCCTCTCCTGCCCGTTGTCATGGGGCCGATGTTCGCCAAGGAAGACTCCGACCTTCGGGACGCGGTCAAGGCGACCATCGAGAAGCTGATCGCCGACGGCACGTACAAGTCCATCCTCGACGAGCACGACCTGGGCTCCGGCGCGGTCACCGAGGTCACGGTCAACGGCGGCACCCTGTAATGAGCGGCCAGCCGGCTTCCACCGATGCCAAAACCCCGATCCGCGCCATCCCGGTACGGCACTGGGGACAGCAGATCTCGGGCGTCATCGTGGTCACCGTGCTGGTTGCACTCCTCTACGCCGTCGCCACGAACGACAACCTCGACTGGTCTGTTGTCGGGGAGAACCTGTTCGGCCCGACCATCCTCAGCGGGCTCTGGGTCACCATTTCCCTGACCGTGCTCTCGATGATCATCGGAGTCGTCCTCGGAGTGGCGGTGGCAGTCATGCGCCTGTCGCCGAACAGGGTGCTGAACTCGGTGGCCGGGGGCTACATCTGGGCATTCCGCGGCACACCGGTGCTCGTTCAGCTGCTTCTCTGGTTCAACCTGGCCCTGTTCTTCCCGAGGCTCGGGATGGGCGAGTTCAGTCTCGACACGAACACGGTGATCACTGCCTTCGTGGCGGCGCTGCTCGGACTCGGTCTGAATGAGGGCGCCTACATGGCGGAGATCGTTCGCGGCGGCATCCTGTCGGTCGACCACGGCCAGAGCGAGGCCGCCATGGCCCTCGGGATGCGCCGCCGGTCGACCATGTTCAAGATCGTTCTGCCCCAGGCCATGCGGGTCATCATTCCGCCGATGGGCAACGAACTCATCACCATGCTGAAGATGACGTCGCTGGTCACGGTGATCGCGGCGCCGGACCTGCTGAACCGGGCGCAGACGATTTCCGCGCGCAACTTCTACATCTTCGAACTGCTCATCGTCGCCAGCATCTGGTACCTCGTCCTGACGACGATCTCGACCCTGATCCAGATGCAGCTGGAGAAACGGTTCGCCCGCGGGGTCGCTGGCGCTGCGCCTCGGCGCCAGCGCGTGCTGAGGAATCTCACGCCGGGACGGGTCACGTCGCCGGCGGCGGCACCCGGCGCCCAGCCCGTCGGAACGAAAGGTGGAGCGGCCTCATGACAACGCCGATGGTCACAGCGGAAAACGTCCACAAGTCCTTCGGCCACGTCGAGGTGCTCAAGGGGATCGACCTCGAGGTTCGCACCGGCCAGGTCTTCTGCCTCCTCGGGCCGTCCGGCTCGGGCAAGTCCACCCTCCTGCGCTGCATCAACCACCTGGAACGCATCGACGCGGGCCGGCTGTCCGTCGACGGCCAACTCGTCGGCTACCGGGAGCGCGCCGGCAAGCTGTATGAGCTGAACGAGAACGAGGTGGCCGACCAGCGGCGCGACATCGGCATGGTGTTCCAGCGCTTCAACCTCTTCGCCCACATGACCGCGCTGCAGAACGTGATGCTGGCTCCGGTCGACGTGCTGCGCGAGCAGAAGAAGGATGCCCGGGAGCGCGCCATGCAGCTGCTGGAGCGCGTGGGTCTCGCCGACCAGGCGCACAAGTTTCCGTCGCAGCTCTCCGGCGGCCAGCAGCAGCGCGTCGCGATCGCCCGTGCCCTCGCGATGAAGCCCAAGCTCATGTTGTTCGATGAGCCGACCAGCGCCCTCGACCCGGAACTGGTCGGCGAGGTGCTCGATGTCATGCGCGACCTGGCCGACAGCGGAATGACCATGATCGTAGTCACCCACGAGGTCGGCTTCGCCCGCGAGGTCGGCGACCACCTCGTCTTCATGGACGCCGGCGTCGTTGTCGAGCAGGGCGCCCCGAGGGACGTGCTCGGTAACCCGCAGCACCGCCGCACGCAGGCGTTCCTCTCGAAGGTCCTGTGACCGCCGTGCCGGAGCAGAAACCCCTCGCGATCTACACCGACAACGAGGACATCGACCCGACCCCGGGCATCCGCTTGCTCGAGCAGCACGGCTTCGAGGTTCGATTCCTCGAGACCCTCGACCCGGATCGCATCCTCGCCGAGGCCCAGGGCGCCCAAGCCCTGCTCGTCGGGTATGCGCCGATTCCGGAACGCGTGATCGCGGGCCTGCCGGACCTGCGCATCATCTCGCTCGTCTCGATGGGTTTCGACCACATCGACCTCGACGCGGCGCGGGCAGCCGGCGTCTGGGTGACCAACCTGCCCGGTGTCGCCACCGAGGAGGTCGCGACGCACGCGCTCGGGCTCATCCTGGCGACGGCACGGGACCTGCCGTTCTTCGAGCGCGTCATCGGCGTGGACTGGAACGCGCGCCCGGCCGTGAGCCCTGCCCGCCTCAGCCAGAAGACGCTCGGGCTGATCGGGCTGGGCCGGATCGGCGCGAAGCTGGCCGAGTTCGCGTCTCCCCTGTTCGGCGAGATCGTCGGTTACGATCCGCACCTCGCGCGGAACCCGGAGGCCGCGGCGCGTCTGGCGTCGCTGGGCGTGCGGTTGGCGAGTTTCGACGAGGTGCTTGCCTCCGCCGACGTGCTCTCCCTGCACCTGCCGTTGACGCCGGAAACGAACCGGATCATCAATGCCGACTCGATCTCCAGGATGAAGCCCGGCAGCTACCTGGTCAACGTGAGCCGCGGGCAGCTGATCGACACGCCCGCCCTGGTTGAGGCGCTCGACAGCGGCCGGATCACCGCCGCCGGCCTGGACGTGCTGGACGTCGAGCCGGCGCCGGCCGATCACCCGCTCGTCACCCACGAGCGCACGATCGTCACGCCGCACGTCGGGTTCCTCTCCGACCACACGCTGGCGGAGTACATCCGCATCCAGGCGCAGAACGTCATCTCGCTGTTCGAGACGGGCGAGCCCGAGACGGCGCCGGTGGTTGACCCGCGCTGACGCGTGCCGCTGCCGCTGCCGCCCCATACTGGGAGACATGAACTCCGCATCGGGAGATACTGCCCCCGCGTTCCCTGGCCTCGTCCCCGAGCTCCTGATCACCGATCTCGCCACGAGCCTGGATTTCTGGGTTGCTCTGTGCGGTTTCGAGATCCTCTACGACCGTCCGCAGGAGGGTTTCGCCTACCTTCAGTACGGAACGGCGCAGATCATGCTCGAGCAGATCGGAGTCGGTCGGAATTGGGTCGCCGACACCCTCGAAAGGCCCCTGGGCCGCGGCGTGAATTTCCAGGTCTCGGTGCCGGCGATCACGCCCCTGGTCGAACGCCTCGCGGCATCGGGCTGGCCGCTCTTCATGGCCCCCGAAGACAAGTGGTACCAGACCGGCAGCACCGAGGCCGGAGTGTCCCAGTTCCTGGTGCAGGACCCGGACGGGTACCTCATTCGCTTCACTTCGCGGCTCACTGTGCCGGTTCGCTGACTGTGCCGGTTCGCTGATCCGCCCGGATGGGCGCACCCTGCGTCGACCTGGCCAGTTCCGGTCGAGTTTGACCGGTACACCGGGCAAACTCGACCGGAAGTCTCAATCTCAGACCAAGCAGAGCGGGCAAGGGGCGCACGCGCTTTAATGAGGCCATGGCCGAAAACAAGACGCAGCCGACGGATTCCTCCGTCGAGAACTTCCTCGACGCGGCGACGCCCGCCCGCCGCCGCGAGGACGGCAAGGCCCTCGACGCGATCTTCCGCGAGGTGACGGGCGCCGACCCCGTCATGTGGGGTTCGTCGATTGTGGGCTACGGGAGCTATCGCTACGTGTCGCCCGCGAATCCCCGCACGCGCGGCGACTGGATGAAGACCGGATTCTCGCCGCGCAAGGCGCAACTGTCGATCTACGGGCTCAAAGACCTCCCCGAGGGCGCCGCGCTCCTTCCGCAGCTCGGCGCGTACACCGAGGGCGCGGGGTGCGTCTACGTGAAGACGCTCGACGACATCGACCTCGACGTGCTGCGTCGCCTCGTCGCGATCGCCTGGTCCCGCGGCGACGACCCCGCTTAGAAGTCCCAGTCCGAGTCTTCGGTGTTGACGGCCTTGCCGATGACGTACGAGGAGCCCGACCCGGAGAAGAAGTCGTGGTTCTCGTCGGCGTTCGGTGACAGGGCCGACAGGATCGCCGGGTTCACGTCGGTGACCGACTTCGGGAACATCGGCTCGTAGCCGAGGTTCATCAGCGCCTTGTTGGCGTTGTAGTGCAGGAACTTCTTGACGTCTTCGGTCAGGCCGACCTCGTCGTAGAGGTCCTGCGTGTACTGGATCTCGTTCTCGTAGAGCTCGAACATCAAGTTGAACGTGTAGTCCTTGATCTCGTCGCGGCGCTCCTGGGAGACCCGTTCGAGACCCTTCTGAAACTTGTAGCCGATGTAGTAGCCGTGCACCGCTTCATCCCGGATGATCAGGCGGATGAGGTCGGCCGTGTTGGTGAGCTTGGCGCGGCTCGACCAGTACATCGGCAGGTAGAAGCCCGAGTAGAAGAGGAACGACTCGAGCAGGGTCGAGGCGACCTTGCGCTTGAGGGGGTCGTCGCCCTGGTAGTACTCCATCACGATGGAGGCCTTCTTCTGCAGGTTCACGTTCTCGGTCGACCAGCGGAACGCTTCGTCGATCTCCTTTGTGGAAGCCAGCGTCGAGAAGATCGACGAGTAGCTCTTCGCGTGCACCGACTCCATGAACGCGATGTTCGTGTAGACGGCTTCCTCGTGCGGGGTGATCGCGTCGGGGATGAGCGAGACGGCGCCGACGGTGCCCTGGATCGTGTCGAGCAGGGTCAGGCCGGTGAACACGCGCATGGTCAGCTGCTGCTCGATCGGGGTGAGCGTGTTCCAGGACTGGACGTCGTTCGAGAGGGGGATCTTCTCGGGCAGCCAGAAGTTGTTGACGAGGCGGTTCCAGACCTCGACGTCCTTTTCGTCCTCGATCTTGTTCCAGTTGATCGCGTCAACGTGGGAGACCAGCTTGAGCTTGTCAATCATGGGTTTCTTCCTTCAGTGGTTCGTAAATCGAGCTTGTCGAGATCGGCATTCGTGGTCTCGACAAGCTCGACCACCGGTGCATCCGTTAAGGCTGCAGCCTTAAAGCATACAAGAGACGCAGCCGTCCACCTCGGTCCCTTCCAGCGCGAGCTGGCGGAGACGGATGTAGTAGATGGTCTTGATGCCCTTGCGCCAGGCGTAGATCTGCGCCTTGTTGATGTCGCGGGTGGTGGCAGTGTCCTTGAAGAACAGCGTCAGCGACAGGCCCTGGTCGACGTGCTGGGTGGCGGCCGCGTAGGTGTCGATGATCTTCTCTGCGCCGATCTCGTACGCGTCCTGGTAGTAGTCCAGGTTGTCGTTCGTGAGGAACGGCGCCGGGTAGTAGACGCGGCCGAGCTTGCCTTCCTTGCGGATCTCGATCTTCGAGGCGATCGGGTGGATCGACGAGGTCGAGTTGTTGATGTACGAGATGGACCCGGTCGGCGGCACGGCCTGCAGGTTCTGGTTGTAGATCCCGTGCTCCATGATCGACGCCTTCAGCTCGGCCCAGTCGGCCTGGGTCGGGATCGCAACGCCGGAGGTCTCGAACAGTTCGGAGACCCGCGGGGTCGCCGGCGTCCAGGCCTGGTCGGTGTACTTGTCGAAGAAGGCACCGGATGCGTAGGTCGAGTCTTCGAAACCGTCGAAGGCACGCCCGCGCTCGATGGCCAGCTTGTTCGAGGCACGCAGCGCGTGGAACACCACCGTGTAGAAGTAGATGTTGGTGAAGTCGATGCCCTCTTCGCTGCCGTAGAAGATGCGCTCACGGGCGAGGTAGCCGTGCAGGTTCATCTGGCCGAGGCCGATCGCGTGCGACTTGTCGTTGCCGTCTTCGATCGAACGGACCGAGGAGATGTGGCTCTGCTCCGACACCGAGTTGAGGCCGCGGATCGCGGTCTCGACCGTCTGGCCGAAGTCGGGCGAATCCATCGACAGGGCGATGTTCATCGACCCGAGGTTGCAGGAGATGTCCTTGCCGATCTTGTCGTACGACAGGTCCTCGTTGTAGGTCGTCGGGGTGGCGACCTGGAGGATCTCCGAGCACAGGTTCGACATGTTGATGCGGCCCTTGATCGGGTTCGCAGCGTTGACCGTGTCCTCGAACATGATGTACGGGTAGCCGGACTCGAACTGGATCTCCGCGAGCGTCTGGAAGAAGTCGCGGGCCTTCATCTTCGACTTCTTGATGCGCGGGTCGTCGACCATCTCGTGATACTTCTCGCTGACCGAGATGTCCGCGAACGGCACGCCGTAGACGCGCTCGACGTCGTAGGGCGAGAACAGGTACATGTCCTCGTCCTTCTTTGCGAGCTCGAAGGTGATGTCGGGCACGACAACGCCGAGGGAGAGCGTCTTGATGCGGATCTTCTCGTCGGCGTTCTCACGCTTGGTGTCGAGGAAGCGCATGATGTCGGGGTGGTGCGCGTGCAGGTAGACCGCGCCGGCACCCTGGCGGGCGCCGAGCTGGTTGGCATAGCTGAAGGAGTCTTCGAGCAGCTTCATCACGGGGATGATGCCGCTGGACTGGTTCTCGATCTGCTTGATCGGCGCTCCGGCCTCACGGATGTTCGTGAGGAGCAGCGCGACGCCACCGCCGCGCTTGGACAGCTGCAGCGAGGAGTTGATGGCGCGGGAGATCGACTCCATGTTGTCTTCGATGCGCAGCAGGAAGCAGGAAACGAGTTCACCGCGCTGCGCCTTGCCCGAGTTGAGGAAGGTCGGGGTGGCCGGCTGGAACCGCCCGGCGATGATCTCCTCGACGAGGGACACCGCGAGCTTCTCGTCGCCCTGGGCGAGGCCGAGGGATGTCATCACGACGCGGTCCTCGAAGCGCTCGAGGTAACGCTTGCCGTCGAAGGTCTTCAGCGTGTACGAGGTGTAGTACTTGAACGCACCGAGGAAGGTCTGGAAGCGGAACTTCTTCGAGTAGGCCAGGTCGTTGAGCTTCGTGATGAACTCGAACGTGTACATGTCGAGCACGGCCTGTTCGTAGTACTCCTTCTCGACCAGGTAGTCGAGGCGTTCGCGCAGGCTGTGGAAGAAAACCGTGTTCTGGTTGACGTGCTGCAGGAAGTACTCCCGCGCCGCTTCACGGTCCTTCTCGAACTGGATTTCCCCGTTCGGGCCGTACAGGTTGAGCATGGCATTGAGGGAGTGGTAATCCATCTCCGCGCCGACAGACGGGGAGAGCTGCGACTTCACGGCTGTTGCTTCCAAAATGATTCCAATCCTTCGTGGACGATGCGCACATCATCCGGCGTTCCGAATACTTCAAATCGATACAGGTGGGGCACCTGGCACTTCTCGGCGATGATGTCCCCGGCGAGGCAGTACGCCTCGCCGAAATTCGTGTTGCCGGCGCTGATGACGCCGCGGATCAGCGAGCGGTTCTTCTCATCATTGAGAAACCGGATCACCTGTTTGGGGACCGCTCCCCCCTGGCCGCCCCCGCCGTAGGTCGGGATGCAGAGCACATAGGGTTCGTCGACCTTCAGCGGCTCGTCCCTGGCATAGAGAGGGATGCGTGCCGCGGGAAGGCCGAGCTTCTCCACGAACCGGCGAGTGTTGCCGGACGTGCTGGAGAAATAGACGAGCTCAGTCATTGGGCACCCCCTCGGTGGTCGGGAGCTGGTCGGACGGACGTGTGGAAACTACGCGATGCGTGCTGCCAGCTCGTTGATCTTGTCCGGGCGGAAACCGGACCAGTGGTCCTCGTCGGTGATGACGACGGGGGCCTGCAGGTAGCCCAGGGCCTTGACCGCTTCGAGTGCCTTCTCGTCGACCGACAGGTCGAAGATCTCGTACTCGATGCCCTTGTTGTCCAGGGCACGGTATGTCGCCGTGCACTGCACGCAGGAAGGCTTGGTGTAGACCGTAATTGCCATCGCTGGGGCCTCTCTCATTGCTCACAAGGTGTGGATTCAGGTGTTCGGCATATGCGCCGAACCGATGCTTCAATACTACATCTAGTGATTGTGTCCGGGCACGGCCACTACATGCAGTAATTACAATTATGTGGTTATCCACCGACATTCCACCGGTTCTACACAGCCTCGCCCGGCCCGGTTGAGCCATTTTCCGCGGTGCCGCAGGGAGTTATCCACAGGCCCGAAAGGGGGTGGCCTGTTTGCCTGTGGAATTCACGGCGGCGTGTCGCGGCGGCATGCAAAAGGCCCCGGCATCCGAAGACGACCGGGGCCCAGCGCTCAACGGATGCCGCGCGTCAGTGGCCGCCCGCCCGTCGCTTGTTGTACACGTCGAAGGCGACCGCGAGGAGGAGCACCAGGCCCTTGACGGCCTGCTGCCATTCGATGCCGATGCCGAGGATCGACATGCCGTTGTTCAGCACACCGATGATCAGGCCACCGATGATGGCCCCGCCGATGGTGCCGACGCCGCCGGTGACGGCGGCCCCGCCGATGAACGCGGCCGAAATGGCCTCCAGTTCGAAGCCGTCACCGGCCTTCGGGCCGGCCAGGTTCAACCGCGCCGTGAAGATCAGGCCGGCCAGGGCGGCCAGGGTCCCCATGTTCACGAACAGGTAGAAGTCGACCTTGCGAGTCTTGATGCCGGACAGCTCCGCCGCGTGACGGTTGCCGCCGATGGCGTAGATGTGGCGGCCGAAGACCGTGCGCGTCATCACCGTGCCGTAGACCATGACCAGCACGGCCAGCACGATCAGGGTCACCGGTACACCCTTGTACGCGGCCAGGGCGTACGCGAAGAAGCCGATGGCCAGCGTGATGAGCGCAAGCTTGACGATGAACCAGGCCAGCGGCTCGACCTCCTGGCTGTACTTCTGACGGCCGATTCGCGTGCGAACCTGCTGTGTGATGAGGGCGAGGATGGCCAGCGCGGCGATGCCGAGGGTGAGCGGATCAAGCTCGTATTCGCCGAACAGGTCGGTGAGGAATCCGTTTCCGAGTGCCCGGTATTCGCTCGGGAACGACCCGATGTTCGAGTTGCCCAGCACGACGAGGGCGAGTCCGCGGAAGATGAGCATGCCGGCCAGGGTCACGATGAATGCGGGAATGCCCACGTACGCGATCCAGAACCCCTGCCACACGCCGACCAGGGCGCCGATGCCGAGCGAGAGGATGATCGACAGCCACCACGGCAGACCCCAGTGCACCGCGAAGACACCCGAGCAGGCACCCACGAAGGCGGCAACGGAACCGACCGAGAGGTCGATGTGGCCCGCGATGATCACCATGACCATGCCCACGGCGAGCACGAGGATGTACCCGTTCTGCACGATCAGGTTGGAGATGTTCTGCGGCCGAAGCAGAATGCCGTCGGTCAGGAAGGCGAACAGCAGCACCACCAGGATCAGGGCGATGAAGATGCCGTTCTTGCCCAGGTCGGCGATGACGTGGGTCAGCCGCGAGGCCGCCCGTGCAACGGCCGGCTTGGTGTCCGCTGCCGGCTTGGTGTCGAGATCACTCATTGTTTCTCCTCTTCCGCAGCGCCGACGCTAGCGGGCCTTTTCCATGGTCATGTGCTTGATGAGGGTCTCCGGGGTGGCTTCCTTGATCGGGAACTCCCCCGTGATCCGGCCCTCGGAAATCGTGTAGATCCGGTCGCTGATGCCGAGCAGTTCCGGCAGCTCGGACGAGATGACGATGACGCCCTTGCCCTGGGCTGCGAGCTTGTTGATGATCGTGTAGATCTCGTACTTCGCGCCGACGTCGATCCCTCGGGTGGGCTCGTCGAGGATCAGGACATCCGGGTCGGAATAGATCCACTTGGAGAGAACGACCTTCTGCTGGTTGCCGCCGGAGAGCTTGCCGGTCTTGACGAGCACGTTCGGGGCCTTGATGTTCATGCTCGTGCGGTATTCGTTGGCCACCCGGTATTCCTCGTTGTCGTTCACGAGGCCCGCTTTCTCGAGCTTCTTCAGCGACGCCATCGAGATGTTCCGCTTGATGTCTTCGATGAGGTTCAGGCCGTAGGTCTTGCGGTCCTCGGTGGCGTACGCGATGCCGTTGTCGATGGCTTCGGACACCGTCCGCGTTTTGATCTCCTTGCCGTGCTTGAACACCCGGCCGGTGATCTTGCTGCCGTAGGACTGGCCGAACAGGCTCATGGCGAACTCGGTGCGCCCCGCCCCCATCAGCCCGGCGATTCCCACGATTTCCCCGGCGCGCACGTTGAGGTTCACCGCATCGACGACCAGGCGCGAGGTATCCTGGGGGTGGTATGCCGTCCAGTCCTCGACGCGGAGGATCTCCTCGCCGATGTGCGGCGTGTGGTCGGGGTAGCGGTGCTCGAGGTCGCGGCCGACCATGTCCTTGATGATGCGTTCTTCCGTGACGTCGGTCTTGGCAATCGTCTCGATGGCCTTCCCGTCTCGAATGATCGTGACCGCGTCGGAGACCTTCTTGATCTCGTTGAGCTTGTGGCTGATGATGATCGACGTGATTCCCTGGCCCTTGAGGTGCAGGATCAGGTCCAGCAGGTGGTCGGAGTCCTCGTCGTTGAGGGCCGCCGTCGGCTCGTCCAGGATGAGGAGCTTGACCCGCTTGGACAAGGCCTTGGCGATCTCGACGAGCTGCTGCTTGCCGACGCCGATGTCCATGATCCGGGTGGTCGGGTTCTCCCGCAGGCCCACCCGGGCGAGCAGCGTGGCAGCCTCGTGATTGGTCTTGTCCCAATCGATGAGGCCCAGCGCGCCCTTCTGTTCGTTGTTGAGAAAGATGTTCTCCGCGATGGAGAGGTAGGGGCTGAGTGCCAGCTCCTGGTGAATGATGACGATTCCCTTGGCCTCCGAGTCCCGGATGTCCTTGAACTGGACCACCTCGTCTTCGAAGACGATGTCGCCGTCGTAGGTACCGTGCGGGTACACACCGCTGAGCACCTTCATCAGCGTCGACTTGCCGGCCCCGTTTTCCCCGCAGATGGCGTGGACCTCGCCGCGTGCGACGTCCAGCGTCACCGTCGACAGCGCCTTCACGCCCGGGAAGGTCTTTGTGATGCTGCGCATCTCAAGGATGTTGGTGGTCACGTCAGTACCTTCTTCATTCGCCGTTCTGCTTCCTTGCCTGGTCGTGCCGTCCGGCCGGTGGGTGTTGCAAAACTACTCCCCCACCGGCCGGAATGCACTCGACTACTCCGAGCGATCCGAAGTTGTTAGCCGTTGATTTCCTTCTCGGTCCAGTAGCCGGAATCAACCAGGACCTTGTTGACGTTGTCCTTCACCACGATCTGCGAGTCGAGCAGGTACGAGTCGACGACCTTCTTGCCGTTGTCGTAGTCCTTGGTGTTGTTGACCTCGGGCTTGTCGCCGTTCAGCAGGGCAACAGCCATGTCCACGGCCACGGAAGCGAGCTTGCGCGTGTCCTTGAAGATGGTGCTGTACTGCTCGCCGCCGTTGATGGCCTTGACCGAGTCGAGCTCGGCGTCCTGGCCCGAGATGATCGGCCATTCGGCTCCGGTCGAGTATCCCGCGCCCTCGAGTGCGGAGATGATACCGCGCGAGATGCCGTCATAGGGCGACAGCACCGCGTTGACCTTGGAACCGTCGGAGTACGTGGAGGTCAGGATGTCCTCCATGCGGCTCTGCGCGGTTTCGCCGTCCCAGCGGAGCGTGGCAACCTGTTCGATCTTGGTCTGCTTGCTCTTGACGACGAGGGTCTTGTCGTCGATCAGCGGCTGGAGCACGTCCATGGCGCCGTCGAAGAAGAAGAAGGCGTTGTTGTCATCCAGCGAGCCGGCGAACAGCTCGATGTTGAACGGGCCCTTGGGAGCGTCGGCGGCAGCCTTGCCCTCGAGGTCGGTGAGGCCAAGTCCGTTCAGCAGCGAGGTTGCCTGCTGCTGGCCGACCTTGAAGTTGTCGAACGACGCGTAGTAGTTGACGTTCTCGGTGTCGCGGATGAGGCGGTCGTACGCGATGACGGGGATGTCCGCATCCGCGGCATCCTGCAGCACGCTCGTGAGCGTGGTGCCGTCGATCGAGGCGATGATCAGGGCTTCCGCGCCCTTGGTGATCATGTTCTCGATCTGCGAGACCTGAGTGGGGATGTCGTCCTCCGCGTACTGGAGGTCGACCTTGAAGCCCTGTTCTTCGAGCTGGCTCTTGACGGCGTTGCCGTCAGCGATCCACCGCTCGGAGCTCTTGGTCGGCATCGCGACGCCGATGAGACCGCCGTCGCCCTCGCCGGAGCCTCCGTCGGTCCCGGGGGAGCAGGCAGCCAGCGAGACAACCATGGCGCCAGCGGCCACGATTGCGAAGAGTGCTTTCTTCTTCACTGTGTTTCCTTTCGTTTTTTATTTGATCGACATTGATGTCAAATGTGCGTGAGGTGGTGCGGGAGGTGGGATTACAGGCCTTGTGCCAGTCGGTAGTAGGCCTGGTTCCAACGCACCTCGCGCGTGAAATCGCGCAGGGTGGTGGCTTTATCGATCACGAGAAGCTCGGTGCGAGCGATCTCGGCGAAATCGTGGAACACCTCGATGCCGACGGCGGTCGACATGACGGTGTGGTGGGCCGCGCCGGCGGTGAGCCAGGCGGCGGCGGATGTCTGGAAGTCGGGCTCCGGGCGCCAGACCGCACGGCCGACCGGGAGGTTCGGCAGCGCCTCGGTCGGTTCGACGACCTCGACGACGTTGGCCACGAGCCGGAACCGGTCGCGCATGTCGGACATGGCCACGACCACGGCGGGTCCCGGGTCGGCGTTGAAGACCAGGCGGACCGGGTCCTCCTTGCCGCCGATGCCGAGCGGGTGGATCTCCAGGCTGGCCCGCGAGGTGGTCAGCGACGGGCTGACCTCGAGCATGTGTGCGCCGAGGATGAGCTCGGAATCCGGGGTGAGGTCGTAGGTGTAGTCCTCCATCAGGCTGGCGCCGCCGGGCAGGCCGGAGCCCATCACGTTGGCGACGCGCACGAGAATGGCGGTCTTCCAGTCGCCTTCCGCACCGAACCCGTAGCCCTGCGCCATCAGGCGCTGCACGGCCAGGCCGGGCAGCTGGCGGAGGGCGCCGAGGTCTTCAAAGTTCGTGGTGAAGGCGCTGAATCCGCCGGCCTCGAGGAAGGACTTGAGGCCCAGTTCGATCGCGGCGCCGTAGCGCAGGGAGTCGTGCCGGCCGCCGCCGCTGCGGAGCTCGGGGACGACGTCGTAGAGGTCCTCGTACTCGGCGACGAGGGCGTCGATGTCGGCGTCGGAGGCGGAGTGCACGGCCTCGGCAAGCTCGTTGACCGGCCAGGTGTTCACCTGCACGCCGAACCGCAGTTCGGCCTCGGTTTTGTCGCCCTCGGTGACCGCGACGTAGCGCATGTTGTCGCCGAACCGGGCAAGCTTCATCGTGCGGGATGCCGCCCAGCCGGCGGCCGCGCGGGTCCAGGTGCCGATGCTCGCGCTGACGACCGGGTTGGACACGTGGCCGACCACGGTCTTGCGCGCGACACCCAGCCGGGTCTGGATGTAGCCGAACTCGCGGTCGCCGTGCGCGGCCTGGTTCAGGTTCATGAAGTCGAAGTCGATCTCCGCCCACGGCAGCTCGACGTTGGCCTGCGTGTGCAGGTGCAGCAGCGGCTTCCGCAGGGCGTCGAGCCCGGCGATCCACATCTTCGCGGGCGAGAAGGTGTGCATCCAGGCGATGAGCCCGATGACGTGGTCGGACGCGTTGGCGTCGAGCGCGGCGCGGCGGATCGACTCGGAGTCCTTGAGCACGGGCTTCCAGACGACCTTCACCGGGATGTCACTGCTCGCGCCGAGGGCTGCGGCGATGGCCTGGGACTGATCGGCCACCTGGCGCAGGGTCTCCTCGCCGTAGAGGTTCTGGCTGCCGGTGAGGAACCAGACCTCGTAGTGGTCCAGGGTGGTGGAGAGTTCTGGCATTAGAGAATCGCTCCCTGCGGTGCTTGTCCGTAGACGTTCTGGTATCGGTCGAAGAGGGTGTCGATGGCGGCCTGCGGGAGCGGGATGAGTTCCCCGGCCTGGCGGGCGATGTGCACCGTGCGGGCGACATCCTCGACCATCACGGCGGCCTTGACGGCGTCCCTGGCGTCCTTGCCGATCGTGAACGGGCCGTGGTTCTGCATCAGGACCGCGCGGGAGCGGTGGCCGGTGAGGATTCCGACGATCCCGCGGCCGATCGAGTCGTCGCCGATGATCGCGAACGGGCCCACCGGGATGTCCCCGCCGAACTCGTCGGCCATGGCCGTGATCACGCACGGGATCGACTCGCCGCGGGCGGCCCAGGCGGTCGCGTAGGTGGAGTGCGTGTGCACGACACCACCGACATCCGCCATATTCCGGTAGACGTATGCGTGCGCGGCGGTGTCGCTGGATGGCGATCGTTCGGCGCCGGGAGTGTCCGGGATGACGACTCCATCCAGGCCGCAGAGGATCATGTTCTCGGGCGCGAGATCGGCGTAGTCGACGCCGCTCGGCTTGATCACGAACAGGTCTGCGCCCGGCACGCGACCGGAGACGTTGCCGCCGGTCGAGACGACCAGCCCGTAGCGGGTGAGTTCGGAGTGCAGGCGGGCGACGTCCGCGCGCACGCGGGCGATCGCCACCTCGATCTGCGGGCCGTAGGTGCTCATACCGATGCCTCCGCCGTCGTGGCGGCCTCGCGCTTGAGCGCCTTGAGCCGGTGCATGACGTTGTTCGTGCCGCGCCCGAAGTAGTCGTGCAGCAGCGAGTATTCGGCGAACAGCTTGTCGTAGGCCAGGGAGGATTCTTCGTTCGGGGTGTAGACGTTCTTGTTGAGCTTGCCCATCGCCTGGCCGGCGGCGCGCACATCCGGGTACGCACCGGCCGCGGCGGCGGCGTGGATTGCCGAGCCGAGCGCGGGGCCCTGTTCGCTGGCGATGGTCGAGATCGGCAGGCGCAGGATGTCGCTGTAGGTCTGCATCAGGAACGCGTTCTTCAGCAGCCCGCCGGCGACGATGAACTCGGTCACGGGCACGGCGCTCGCGTTGAAGGTCTCGACGATCACGCGGGTGCCGAACGCGGTGGCCTCGAGCAGGGCCCGGTAGATTTCCTCGGTCCGCGTGGTCAGCGTCGTGCCGATGACCAGGCCGGAGAGTTCGTGGTCGACGAGCACCGAACGGTTGCCGCTGTGCCAGTCGAGGGCGACCAGGCCGTGGCCGCCGATGGGCTGGTCCTTGATCAGTTCGGTGAGGTACTGGTGCACGCTCAGGCCCGCTGCCGCGGCTTCGGTGAAGTACCGGGCCGGGACCTGGTTGCCCACGTACCAGGCGAAGATGTCGCCCACGCCGGACTGACCGGCCTCGTAGCCGTAGAGGCCCGAGACGATGCCGCCGTCGACGACGCCGCACATGCCGGGCACCTCGGTGAGGTGGTCGGAGTTCATGACGTGGCAGGTCGACGTGCCCATGATGGCGACCATCTGGCCGGGTTCGACGGCCTGCGCGGCCGGGCCGGTGACGTGCGCGTCGACGTTGCCGACCGCGACGGCAATTCCCGCCGGCAGCCCCGTCCAGGCGGCCGCCTCCGCCGAGAGCGTGCCGGCGGCATCGCCGAGCTGGCCGACCTCATGCGCGACCTTGTCGTTGGCGAACCGGGCGAAGTCCGGGTTCAGCGCGCCGAGGAAGTCCTCGCTGGGGTAGGCGCCGTCCTGCAGGATGCCCTTGTAGCCGGCGGTGCAGGCGTTGCGCACGTAGGTGCCGGTCAGCTGCCAGACGATCCAGTCGGCGGCTTCGACCCAGTGGTCCATCCGGTTGTACAGCTCGGGATCTTCTTCGAGGAGCTCGAGGCCCTTGGCGAATTCCCACTCGCTGGAGATGAGGCCGCCGTAGCGCGGCAGCCAGCCCTCGCCGCGCAGGGCCGCGAGGTCGTTGATCCGGTCGGCCTGCGACTGCGCCGAGTGGTGCTTCCACAGCTTGACGTAGGCGTGCGGACGGCCGGCGTACTCCGGCAGCTCGCAGAGCGGGGTGCCGTCGGCGAGCACCGGCACCATGGTGCAGGCGGTGAAGTCGGTGCCGATGCCGATGACCCGGGCGGGGTCGATTCCGGCGTTGGCCACCGCGGCGGGCACGGCGGTCTTGAGCACGTCGACGTAGTCCTGGGGCACCTGCAGCGCCCACTCGGGCGGGAGCGCGGCGCCCGTGGCGGCGAGGGTCGTGTCCATGACCGCGTGCGCATAATCGAGCGTGGCGGAGCCCAGTTCGGCTCCGTCGGAGACCCGCACCACGACCGCGCGCCCGGACAGAGTTCCGTAGTCGACCCCCAGGACGTACGACTCGTCGCTGTGCGACTCTTCGCGTGCTGACGAAACAGCGTCTGGCTGCGCGACGGTCGTGCTCACGAATCGACTCCCTTGTCTGAGGTGCCGCTGATGCGGCAATGTTGCGGTCCAATGTGAACGGTCACATTTGATCTTGTCACTTTAGCCGACACCATGATTTGCCTGTCAACCCCGAAACATCTCGTTTTGGTAACGCCCTCACGGTGAGGCGGGCGGGCACCTGTTGCGCGTTCGAATTCGGTTGGCTAGAACGACGGCGGCGCGGTGGAGGCGCGCACGATGAGCTCCGGCACGATGGTGCCGGGGTAGCCCTCGGCTTCGCCGCCGAGACTGCGGAGGAGCAGGGCGATGCAGCGCCGGCCCAGTTCCGGGAAATCCTGACGCACCGTGGTGAGGGGCGGCCAGAAATGCGCCGCCTCGGGAATGTCATCGAAGCCGACGACGCTCAGGTCCCCCGGCACGTCCAGGCCGGCCTCCCGGGCCGCGTGAATCAGGCCCAGGGCCATTTGGTCGTTCGACGAGAAGATCGCCGTGAAGTCGCGCACCCGCAATAACTCCCGGCCGGCGTGGTAGCCGAAGTCGGCGGTCCAGTCGCCGAGGATCGGCGCGGTGGTGGGCACGTCCCTGGCTCCCATCTCGTCGAGGAATCCGCGCATCCGCGCCTCGGCCTCGATCCAGTCCTGCGGGCCGGCCAGGTGGTAGATGTTGCGATGGCCGAGGTCGATCAGATGGCGGGTGGCGAGCCGCGCTCCGGCGATCTGGTCGACCGAGAGGGCATGGTCGTCCAGCCGCCCGGTGGACTGCAGCGTCACATACGGAACGTCGATCGACAGCTGCGCGAGCACGTCGAAGACCCGCACCTGGGGCGCGATGACCACGATCCCCTCCACGGCCTGGAGCATCAGGTGGTTCAGTGCCTCCTCGATCGACGCCCGGTCACCCGAGGCGAGATTGGCGGTGTTGACGTAGTACCCGGCTTCCCGGGCCGCGTTCTGGATCGCGGCGATGCTGCTGGCGGGGCCGTACTGATCGCTCGACGCCGACAGGATGCCGATCGTGCGCGACCGCCCCCGGGACAGCGCGCGTGCGGCACGGTTCGGCCGGTACTGGAGCTCCTCCATCACCTGCAGCACACGCGCCTTTGTGGACGCTTTGATGCTCGGATGGTTGTTGAGCACGCGCGAGACGGTCTGGTGCGAGACACCGGAGAGGCGCGCGACATCCCGGATGCTGGGCGCACGCCCCTTGGGCAATTCGACGGTCACGGAGATACCTTGCTCGCATGTGCACGGTCACAACTGTGAGCGCACGTCAATTATGCACGGCGAATGTGACGGTCACATGAATTATTCCGCCGACAGCGCGGCGAATTCGTCGGATGCCGCCGCGGGCATATGCTCCCCGAGGCGCGCCGGCCGCCGGGCCGACGGCGCCTTCCTGGCAGAGCCGCTATTTGCGGGGCAGGGCGCGGTCCAGGTCGTCGATCAGGTCGGCGATGTCCTCGATACCGACGGACAGTCGCACGACGTTGTCGGGCACCTCGAGGGCTGTGCCGCGTACCGAGGCATGCGTCATCTCGGACGGGTAGTTCACGAGCGACTCCACGCCGCCGAGGGACTCGGCCAGCTGGAACAGCGTCATCGACTCGGCGAACTTGCGCGCCGCCTTCGCGCCGCCGGCGAAGGCGATCGAGATCATCCCGCCGAAGCCGCTCATCTGCTGTTTGGCCAGTTCGTGGCCGGGGTGGCCGGGCAGGCCGGGGTAGTAGACGGCGCTGATCGCGGGATGCCTGTCCAGGTGTTCGGCGATCGCCTGCGCGTTGCTGCAGTGGCGGTCCATCCGCACGGACAGCGTCTTGATTCCGCGGATGGTGAGCCAGGCGTCGAGCGGGGCGGAGACCGGGCCGGCCGCGAACTGCAGGAACCTGGCCTTCTCGGCCAGCTCGTCGTCGTTGATGATGAGCGCGCCGCCGAGCACATCGGAGTGGCCGCCCAGGTACTTCGTCGTCGAGTGCACGACGACATCCGCGCCGTGCGCCAGCGGGTGCTGCAGGGCGGGCGAGGCGAACGTGTTGTCGACGACGACGACGAGACCGGCGCGATGGCCGATGTCGGCCAGCTCGGCGATGTCGCTGATCTTCATCAGCGGGTTGCTGGGCGTCTCGACCCAGAGCACCCTGGTCTCCCCCGGGATGATCGCCTGCTCGACCGCGCGCAGGTCGGACATTTCCACGGTGGTGTTGCGCACGCCCCACGGACCGTGCACGCGCTCGATCAGCCGGTGCGTGCCGCCGTAGACGTCGTTGCCGAGCACGATGTGGTCGCCGGGTGAGAGGATCGCCCGCAACAGGGTGTCTTCCGCGGCGAGGCCGCTGGCGAAGGAGAGTCCGTGCTTGCCGCCCTCGAGGGCTGCGAGCAGGGTCTCCAGCGCGGTGCGGGTGGGGTTTCCGCCGCGGCTGTATTCATAGCCGCCGCGGAGTTCGCCGATGCTCTCCTGTACGAAGGTCGAGGTCTGGTAGATCGGCGGGATGACCGCGCCTGTCGTCGGGTCGAACGCCTGCCCGGCGTGGATGGCGACGGTGTCGAATTTGTGCTTCCTGGCCATGGGGATTCTTCTCTCTGTCTAAGCGCTCAGGTAGGTGAGCAGATCGTGGCGGGTGATGACGCCCAGCGGTTTGCCGCCGTCGGTGACGAGCAGTGCGTCGTTGTGCGCGAACGCGGCCCGAGCGGCCGCGACCGGCTCCTGGACGCCGATCAGGGGCAGCGGATCGCCCACGACCGCACTGACCTTGTCGGTGAGTTTGGCTTCACCGGAGAAGACGAGGTCCATCAGGCGCCGCTCGTCCAGCGCACCGACGACTTCGCCCATGACGACCGGGGGCTTGGTGGCCAGCACCAGCAGCTGGGAGACGCTGGACGAGGTCATCGCCTGGATCGCGTCGTGCACGGTGTCGCTCGGGCGCACGTAGACGAACGCGGGCGTGCCCGCCTTAGAGGTGAGCAGGTTGGCGACGGTGTGCCCGGCCCGCGCGTTGCTGAAACCGTAGCTGCGCATCCAGCCGTCGTTGAAGATCTTGCCCAGGTAGCCGCGGCCGCCGTCGGGCAGGAGCACGACGACAACGTCGTCTGCGGTGAGGGATTTCGCTGCCCGCAGCGCGGCGACGACGGCCATGCCGCTCGACCCGCCGACCAGGATGCCCTCTTCGAGGGCGAGCCTGCGGGTCATGGCGAAGGAGTCGGCGTCGGACACGGCGATGACCTCGTGCACGACGGTGGGATCGTAGGCCGCCGGCCAGAAGTCCTCGCCGACGCCCTCGACGAGGTACGGCCGGCCGGTGCCGCCGGAGTAGACGGAGCCCTCCGGGTCGGCGCCGATGATCCGCACGCGGTCATCCGACACCTCGCGCAGGTAACGCCCGGTTCCGGTGATGGTGCCGCCGGTGCCGACGCCGGCGACGAAATGGGTCACCGTGCCGTCGGTGTCGCGCCAGATCTCAGGGCCGGTGGTCTCGTAGTGGCTGAGCGGGCCGTTCGGGTTGGCGTACTGGTTGGGCTTGAACGCACCGGGGATCTCCCGCGCGAGCCGGTCGGAGACGCTGTAGTAGGAGTCGGGGTGGTCGGGGGCGACGGATGTCGGCGTGACGACGATCTCGGCGCCGTAGGCCGTGAGCACATTGCGTTTGTCCTCGCCGACCTTGTCCGGCAGCACGAAGACGCACCTGTAGCCGCGCTGCTGGGCGACGAGGGCGAGGCCGACGCCGGTGTTGCCGGACGTGGGTTCGACGATCGTTCCGCCCGGCAACAAGCGCCCGTCGCGCTCGGCCGCATCAATGATGCGCACCGCGATGCGGTCCTTGGAGGAGCCCCCGGGGTTCAGGTATTCGAGCTTGACGAGCACCGTGGCGGCAATGCCGTCCGTGACCTTGTGCAGCTTCACCAGCGGGGTGTTGCCGATCAGGTCAAGGATGGTGTCTGCGATTTTCATGGGACCCTTCGTCGTGGGGCAACGCCGGGCATCCAGGCCAGGGGGGGGGGGGGGCAACACGGGCACGACGCCCAGTCGAACACGGTCCCATTCTATTGACGTTCTCTTGACGGCCGAAGGCAGCCACCAGACTGTGAAGTGGCTGTGAGAGACCCCGAAGGCAGCCCAGAGGGCGAGCGGATGCGTTCGGATAGAATTGAAGTCCACCGAGAGAGGCCCATCGTGACCCCTGCACCACCGTCCGCCACGCCGCCGAACGCCAGCGCCGCGAGCGTCAAGCAGCAGCGTGCCGCGCAGCGTGCGAAGAAGCTCGAGGAGTACCACCGGCAGCAGAAGCGGAGCGCCCGCCGGCGCCGGATCTGGCTCATCGCCGGAATCGCCGCGGCCCTCGCGGTCATCACGATCGTGGTCCTGTCCGTGGTCATGACTCCGCAGAAGGCCCCGGATGCGACGTACAAGCCAGGCAGCGAGGGCGCCTCGATCGAGGGCGTGGAGACGTTCAAGAATCCCGCCGGGCACGTGGAAACGCCGGTTGACTACCCGGAGACCCCGCCCACCGGCGGAGAGCACAGCGCGACCTGGTTGAACTGCGGCGTCTACACGGAGCCGGTCCCCAACGAGAATGCGGTGCACGCGCTCGAGCACGGCGCGATCTGGGTGACCTACGACCCCACGATCAGCAAGGCCGAGCTCGAGTCGCTCCGGCTGCAGGTGCCCTCCACCTTCGTCGTGCTCTCCCCCGCTGACGACCTGCCCTCGCCGATCGTGCTCAGCGGCTGGAATGCACAGCTGCAGCTCGACTCGGCCTCGGACAAGCGCATCCCCGCGTTCTTCGAGGAGTACTGGCAGGGCGGCCTCGCCCCGGAGATCGGAGCACCGTGCACCGGGGGAATCGATGCCCCCGGCAAGGTCTCCTAGGCCGACTCCGGTGCCTCGGATCCCGGGTCTTCCCGCACGCGTTGCCGTGATCCTCGCCGTCGTCGCGATCGCCGCCGTCGTCGGGATCGCCTCGTTCTCGCTCGGCCGGCTGAGCACGCTCGCCGACGCCCCGCCCTCCGGCACCAGCGCGGAGGCCGGATTCGCCCGCGATATGCAGGTGCACCACAACCAGGGCGTCCAGCTGGCGCTGGTCGTGCGCGACCGCACGGATGACCCGGCTGTGCGCCTGCTCGCCTACGACATCGCCGCGACCCAGGCGCAGCAGTCCGGCCAGCTCTTCGGCTGGCTCACCCAGTGGGGCCTGCCCCAGGCCGGCCGCGAGCCGGCGATGATGTGGATGACCCGCGCGGGCCGCTCCGGCGAGGAGCACGGTCATTCGGCGGCGGCGGGCGAGGGCCAGGCCATGCCGGGGCTGGCCACCGACGCCCAGGTTGCCGAGCTGACCGCGGCATCCGGGACGCAGGCCGAACGGATCTTCCTGACCCTGATGATCGCTCACCACCAGGGGGCGGTCGAGATGGCCGAGGGTGTGCTCGACCGCAGCGACAACGGGCCGGTGCGGTCGTTCGCGCAGGCCGTGGTCACCAGCCAGAACTCCGAGATCGAGCTCATGACGAGCATGCTCGCCGCCCGCGCCTAGCCGGGCTCCCGCGCGCCACCCTGGTTGAGTTGCGGAAAAAGTACCTTCGTGGCGACTTTGAAGGTACTTTTTCCGCAACTCAACCCGCTCGGAGCGCTGGCATGGAGAGAGCGTCAGTCGGTGATCTGCTCCGAGTAGAGGCGGGCGTACACGCCGTTCGCCGCGAGCAGCTCGGCGTGCCTGCCGCGTTCGACAATCCGGCCCCCGTCGACGACGAAGATGACGTCGGCGGTGACGATGGTCGAGAGGCGGTGCGCGATGGCGATGGTGGTGCGCCCGCGGCTGGCGGTGTCGAGCGCCTCCTGCACGACGCGCTCCGAGATGGAGTCCAGGGCGCTCGTCGCCTCGTCGAGGATGAGCACTTCCGGGTTCTTGAGCAGCACCCGCGCGATCGCGATCCGCTGCTTCTCGCCGCCGGACAGGCGGTAGCCGCGCTCACCCACCACCGTGTCGTAGGTGTCGGGAAAGGATGCGATCGTGTCGTGGATGTTCGCGGCCCGCGCGGCCGTCTCGAGCTCTTCAGGTGTCGCGTCGGGCTTCGCGTAGCGCAGGTTCTCGGCGATTGTCGCGTGGAAGAGGTAGGTCTCCTGGCTGACGATGCCGATGTGGGAGACGAGCGACTTCTGTTCCAGTTCCCGCACGTCGACGCCGGAGAACAGCACTCGCCCGGCCGCGACCTCGTAGAACCGCGGGATGAGATAGGAGACGGTGGTCTTGCCGGCCCCGGACGGTCCGACGAAGGCCGCGAACTCGCCGGGCTCGATCGTGAGGGAGACGTCGTCGAGGGTGGGGCGGGAGTCGGCGGCGGCATCCGGGTAGCGGAAGGTGACCCGGTCGAACTCGACCCGGCCGACATCCGGGCCCTCGGCCGGCACGGCCGCCGCCGCCGGTGCGTCGCTGATCGCCGGAACCAGGTCAAGGTACTGGAAGATCCGGGCGAACAGCGCGCTCGAGGTCTGCAGGTCGAGCGCGACCCGCATCAGCCCGAGGAGCGGGAACAGGAGCCGGGCCTGCACGGTCGTGAAGGCGACGATCGTGCCGGGGGTGACGTCCGTCTGGCCGTTGACCATGAGCGCGCCGGCCACGAGGTACACGATGACCGGGATGCTGGAGAGGAACAGGCTGACCATCGCGAAGAACCACTGGCCGCTCATCTGCTGGCTGATTTGCAGCCGGATCTGGTTGTCGTTCTCGTCGGCGTAGCGCCTGATCTCCGTCTGCTGCCGGGTGAAGCTCTTCGAGAGCAGGATGCCGGAGACGCTCAGGGTCTCCTGGGTGATCGCGGTCATGTCGGAGAGCGATTCCTGCGTCTTCGAGGCGATCCGGGCACGCACCTGGCCCACCCGGCGCTGCGCGATCACGAGGATGGGCATCAGGATGACGGCGACGATCGTCAGCTGCCAGTTGAGCAGCAGCATGGCCACGAACGCGGCGATCACGGTGACGATGTTGCCGAGCACGCTGGAGATCGTGTTGGTGAGCACGCCGGCCACGCCGCCGACGTCGTTCTGCAGGCGCGACTGGATGACGCCGGTCTTGGTCTTCGTGAAGAAGCTGAGTTCCATCGCCTGAAGATGGGTGAACAGGCGCACCCGGAGGGCGCCCATCACGGTGTTGCCGACGGTGGACGTCAGCCAGGTCTGCCAGACGCCGAGCAGCACGCTGCCGAGGTAGACAGCGATCATCAGCCCGACGAGGAAGGCCAGCCGCTCGAGGTCCGGCGGGCCGTCCTGAGGGAAGAGCCCCTCATCGAAGGCGCGCTGGGTGAGCAGCGGCGGGAGCACCGACATCGCGGCGCCGATGAGCACGAGCACGATCGTGACGATGAGGGCCGGGCGGTGCGGCGCGAACAGTCCGAGTATCCGCCGGAGCAGATTCGGGATGCGCGGAGCCTCGGCATTCTCGGCGCGCTGGGCCGCCACATCCCCGCCGCTCACGCGGGAGCGCGACCTGCCGCCGCCGTGCATTCCACTCATACGCTTACCCTAAGCGCGATGGCCGACCCGCCATTCCCCCGCCGGGGAGCTACCCCTTGGTCGACCCCGCGAGCAGGCCGCGGACGAAGTATCGCTGCAGGCTGAAGAACACGATCAGCGGCACCACGAGAGACACGAATGCCCCAGCCGTCAGGCGTTGCCAGTCCTGGCCTCGGTTTCCACTGAGCTCGGCCAATCGCTGGGTCAGCGGCGCGACATCCGCCGTGCCGCCGGAGAAGACGAGCGCCACGAGCAGGTCGTTCCAGACCCAGAGGAACTGGAAGATCGCGAAGGAGGCAATGGCCGGCAGGGCCAGCGGCAGCACGATCTGGAAGAACAACTGGCTGTGGCTCGCCCCGTCGACCTTGGCAGCCTCGATCACTTCCGAGGGAATATCCGAGATGAAGTTGTGCAGCAGGAAGATGGCCAGCGGCAGGGCGAAGATCGTGTGCGCGACCCAGACCTGCAGGTAGGTGTCTTCCGGGATGATCGGGATGACGGCGTGAATCTGGTCCTGCATCGGCTGGAGCGCCGTGGTGAACATCTGAAGCAGCGGGATCAGCGCCATCTGGATCGGCACGATCTGCAGCGCGAAGATGAACACGAAGAGCGCGCCGCTCCACTTGAACTTGATCCACGCGAAGGCGTACGCGGCCATCGAGGCGAGCACCAGCGGGAAGATCGTGGCCGGGATGCTGATCGCCAGGGAGTTGACGAAGTAACTGCCCAGCTGCGGCGCCGACGAACTCGAGGAGAACAGCACGTCCCGGTAGTTGTCGAGGGTGAAACCGGGATTCTGGAAGATCGTCCACCATCCCGTCGTCCGGATCAGCTCCTCCGGCCGGAACGAGGACAGCAGGAGACCGAAGGTGGGGATCGTCCAGATGACGGCGATCACCAGGGAGGCGATGGTCGCGGTCCGGGAGGTGAGGCGTCGCTTGACCCGGCCGGCCTTGGTGAGGTCGGCGGCGGCGACCTCGAAGGTGGTGTCCCGGGGCTTGGCGGCGCCGGGAAGAGGCAGGTCGACCACGTTGTCGCTCATCGGATCTCCTTCTGCTGACGCATGACGCGAACGTTGTAGATCACAATCGGCAGGACCATCACGAACAGGATGAGGGCCAGCGCGGCGCCACGGCCCGGCTGGACCGCGCGGAACGCCTGCGTGTACATCTCGTTGGCGACCACGCTGGTGTTGAAGTTGCCGCCGGTCATCGTCCGCACAATGTCGAAGACCTTCAGCGTGGCGATGGTGATGGTCGTCACAACGACGACGAGGCCGCCGCGGATGCTGGGCAGCGTCACGTTGCGGAAGCGCTGCCACGCGTTCGTCCCGTCGAGTTCCGCAGCCTCGACCTGCTCGACCGGGACGCCCTTGATCGAGGCCGACAGCACGACCATGGCGAACCCGGTCTCCACCCAGATCAGCACCACGATGAGCAGCAGGGTGTTGACCGGCTCCGTCTGCAGCCAGAGCACGGGCTCCTGGCCGAACCAGACGAGGAACTGGTTGAGCAGGCCGATCTGGTCCCGCTCGGCCGGACGGTATTCGTAGACGAACTTCCAGATGATGCCGGCGCCGACGAACGAAATGGCCAGCGGCATGAAGACGAGGACCTTGTAGATCCTCTCCCCCCGCGACTTGTCGATGAAGACGGCGTAGGCGAGCCCGACGATCGTGGACACCAGCGGGACGAGAATCACCCAGATGACGGTGTTGCGGAGGGTGATCAGCGCCTCGGGCTGGGTGAACATCCAGACGAAGTTGTCCAGGCCGATGAAGTTGCCTGACTTGTCGCCGAAGGCGGTGATGGTCGTTCGGATCGCCGGGTAGACCAGCCCGATGGCGACCAGGATCATGGCCGGCAGCAGGAACGCGACCAGCTGGATGACGTCCCGGCCCTTCTTGGGCGCCCGGTCGATGAAGAACAGGACGAGCCCGAGGACCGCCGCGAAGGCGGCGAGGCCCACGAGGACCTGGATGATCTTGCCGATGAGATCGGTTGTGGTCACGAGAAATCCGTCTCCCCATTGAGTGCTGTCACGCGAGTTGCCCTCGGGGGCCGCGTGGCGGATGCCGCACGGCCCCCGAGGTCCGGGCTGCTACTTGGGCCAGGTTCCCTCGATGAAGTCGAGGGTCGCGGCGGTGCTCTTGCCGCCGATCCAGTCGACCATTCCCTTCCAGAACGATCCGGCACCCACGGCGCCTGGCATGAGGTCCGACGCGTCGAAGCGGAACGTCGTGTCCGGGTTCTGCAGGATCTCGACGCTGGTCGAGAGCAGCTCACTGCTCGCGTTGTCCGGGTCGAGGCCCTTGTTGGCGCTGATCACGCCGCCCAGCTTCACCCGGTTGTTCGCCCAGGTGTCGCTCGACAGGTAGGTCTGCACCGCGACGGTCTCCTTCGAGTCGCTGAAGGCTGCGACGATCTCGCCACCGCCGGTGACCGCGTTCGCGTCCGCCTCGGTTCCGGGGAGGATGAACGCCCACACGTCACCATCCGGTGCGACCTCTGTTCCATCGGGCCAGAAGCCCTCGTAGAAGGTGGCCTGGTGGTGCAGGGCGCACGTTCCCTCGAGCACGGGCAGCCCGGCGTCACCGAACTCCGTTGTCGCGATCGAGTTGATCGCGCCGAGGCCGCCGTTCACGTTGGCTTCGTCCTTGATGAAGCCACCGACCTCGTCGAAGGCCTCGGCGATGGCCGGGTCGTTGAACGGGATCTCGTGGGTGACCCACTGGTCGTACACCTCGGGTCCAGACAGGCGAAGCACCATGTCCTCCACCCAGTCCGTTCCGGGCCAGCCCGTTGCGACTCCTGAGGCGAAGCCGACGCACCACGGCTTGGTCTCGGTCTTGGCGATCTTGTCGGTGAGGGCGCTGAGCTCGTCGAGGGTGGTGGGAACCTCCCAGCCGTTGTCCTTGAACG
This sequence comes from Cryobacterium sp. TMT1-2-1, assembly GCF_004403955.1. NCBI lineage: Bacteria > Bacillati > Actinomycetota > Actinomycetes > Micrococcales > Microbacteriaceae > Cryobacterium > Cryobacterium sp. TMT1-2-1. The sequence continues at coordinate 9,927 of NZ_SOHC01000069.1, read as the reverse complement.
TGGAGGGCGAGTACCAGACGTAGCCCTTGACGCTCGCCATCAGCGGCGAACCGACGAGTTCCCCGTCGACCGTGCCGTAACCGGCCCAGTCCTCGGACCAGAACTCCTTTACGTTGTCCGCGACGGCCTTCGGCGCCGGCAACAGCGCGCCTGACCGGGCCAGGTCGGCCACGAGTCCGGGCTGGGGCGTGATCCCGAGGTCCGGCGGTTTCCCGCCCTGGACCCGAACGTTGATCTGCTCCTCGAACTCGGCGCTGCCCTCGTACACGACGTCGATGCCGGTGCAGGTTTCGAAGTCCTTCCAGGACGCCTGCAGGCGGTCGGCCTCAACCTCGAGGATCGTGCCGTAGATGTTGACCTCCGTGCCGGAGTCGAACGTCCCGTAGGCGTCGTAGTCGGCACACTCGGTGTTCGCCTTGTCTCCCCCGGCGGTGTCGCCCGTGCAGCCGGTCAGGGCGAGCCCGATGGCGGCGAGAGCGGCGGTCGGGATGATGAGTCGGGGATGATTCTTCACGCTCATGCGATTCCTCCTCGTTGAGTATAAGAAAGCGCTTCCACGTGGCCTCAAGGATCTGCCGAACGCATGGCAAGCCTTTCGCCCACCAACCTAGAGGCGGCGCGCGAGCGCGGCAAGGCCTGCGGCGAGTGGATGCCAAATCGATACCCTCGAGCGGGGGCAGGGGATCGCCCGATCAGCGCCCGATTCCCCCGAAGGGCCGGCACCGGTTAACGAAGCGAGGGCGCCGCATCCATACGGATGTGACGCCCTCGGCGTTCACACGGCTAACGCCGGTCACGCCTCAATCAGTACCCCTTGCGGGGCGTGACTACTTGAGGATGACGGTGGCGCCGGCAGCCTCGAGGGCAGCCTTGCCCTTTTCGGCTGCTTCCTTCGAGACGCCTTCGAGGACGGCCTTCGGAGCGCCGTCGACGACTGCCTTGGCCTCGCCGAGGCCCAGGGCGGTGAGCTCGCGCACAACCTTGATGACCTGGATCTTCTTGTCGCCGACGGCGTCAAGGATGACGTCGAAAGCGGTCTGCTCTTCGACCTCTTCAGCAGCGGCGGCGGGACCGGCAGCGCCGGCAACGGCGACCGGAGCAGCGGCGGTGACCTCGAAGGTCTCCTCGAACGCCTTGACGAACTCGGAGAGTTCGATGAGGGTCAGGCCCTTGAACTGCTCAAGCAGTTCTTCAGTGGAAAGCTTTGCCATGATTTTCTCCTTATAGTTTCTTAGTTACTCACCGCGATGCCAGGCCGATGCCTAGTTCGCGGACTCCTGCTTCTCACGCAGCGCGTCGATGGTGCGAACAGCCTTCGACAGCGGTGCGTTGAACAGATATGCGGCTCCGAACAGCGAGGCCTTGAAGGCGCCGGCCAGCTTGGCCAGCAGCACCTCACGGGACTCGAGGTCGGCGAGCTTGCCTACCTCTGCGGCGGTCAGCGGGTTACCGTCGAAGTAACCGCCCTTAACCACCAGGAGAGGGTTTGCCTTGGTAAAGGCACGCAGGGTCTTCGCGACGGCGACAGGGTCTCCGTGCACGAATGCGATTGCGGACGGACCGACAAGCTCGTCGTCGAACGACGAGATGCCGGCCTTGTTGGCCGCAATCTTGGTCAGCGTGTTCTTTACCACGGCGTACGTGGCGTCCTCACTGATGGACGTGCGCAGCTCCTTGAGCTTCGCAACAGTGAGACCGCGGTACTCGGTGAGCAGAACGGCGGTCGAGCTCTCGAATTTCTCCGTAAGCTCGGCGACCGTTGCTTCCTTGTTCGCCATGGCGCTCCTCTTAGTTTTCATGTGCCGGTAGCCCGGGGCGCAGACATGAAAAAAGCTCCAGCGCAAGGCCGGAGCGGGAGCAGCTTTCACTGCACTTCTACTTCGATTCCTGCGCGGGCCGTTCACGTGAATGAACCTTCGATTGCTCTGTCCATCTCTGGGCAAGGCAATAACCGGCGGTCTTTGGCTGTTGCCCACGCTACCGGATGCGGCGGCCCGGGTGCAAATCGGCACCCCGCCGCCGCTCCGGCTCAGGCTCCGGCCCGGGCGGGTGTTGCCAGGAGGGTGGGAATGAGCGTCTCGAGGTATCCCGCGGTGTCCTGCCAGTCGCGGACCGAGTGGCATGCGACGCCGAGCGCCTTCACCGGGTAGTCGTTTCCGTCCGGGTCGAGCCGGTCACCGACGAAGAGCATGTCATCCAGGGGCACGCCGGTCAGCTCGGCGAGTTGCGTCATCCCGTAGGCCTTGTCGATGCCGCGCCGAGTGATGTCGACGGACGTCGACCCGCCGGAGCGCACCTCGAGGTCGGGCAACAGGGCCTGCACGGCCGCGCGCAGCCGGTTCTTCTTCTCGTCAGCGAAGAGGCTCTGCGCGTAGACCTGCGCCAGGACGCCGTCCGAGAAGCGGTAGTACTGCGTGCCGCAGGTGGGCATGAGGTGCAGTCGTTCGAGCTGGGAGGCGGTGGCACCCTCGAGGGTGTCGACGACCTGCATCCGGAACTGCGCGAGCTGCCCGCCGGAGATCACGCAGACCTCCGCCACGTCGAGCAGGCGCAGCATCAGCGCGGCCATGCGCGGGTCGAGCGGTGATTTCGACGGGGCCAGAGTGTCATCCAGGTCGAATGCCACCAGGCGGGGGTAGTTCGTCACAGGGGCTTCCTCCGGCTAAATAGAACGGCCTACAGCATACGCGGGCCGGGCGAGCGGATGCCGTTCGGGGCGCCGCCGCCGACCCGGCCATGTAGTTGACACAGGTCCACTACATGGTTATGGTTGACTCTTGTCAATTATCAGCAGGAGCAAGATGTCACCCAGAACGCAGAAGGTCCGCCGGGCCCCCACGCACCCCGTCACCACCGACGGAACCATGACCCAGCGCCAGATTCTGGAGGCCCTCTCCGGCCTCCTGCTCGGCATGTTCGTCGCGATCCTGGCCGGCACGGTCGTGGCCACGTCACTGCCGCTCATCATCGCGGATCTGGGGGGCGACCAGTCCGCGTACACCTGGGTCGTCACCGGGACGCTCCTCGCCACTGCCGTCAGCACGCCCATCTGGGGTAAATTCGCCGACCTGTTCAACCGCAAGCTGCTCATCCAGCTCGCGCTGGCGATCTTCGTGATCGGGTCGGCCCTGGCCGGTTTCTCGCAGGACACCAACACACTGATCGGATTCCGCGTGCTGCAGGGCCTCGGCGCCGGCGGCCTCGCGGCGCTCAGCCAGATCATCATGGCCGACATCATCAGCCCCCGGGACCGCGGCAAGTACGCGGGCCTGTTCGGCGGCGTGATGGCCCTCGGCACCGTCGGCGGCCCGCTGCTCGGCGGCGTTGTGACGGATGCGTTCGGCTGGCGCTGGAACTTCTTCATCGCGCTGCCGATCGCCATGATCGCCATCATCCTGCTGCAGATGACGCTGCACCTGCCCAAGCGGCCCAGGCGCGTCGCCCGCATCGATTACCTCGGCGCCGTGCTCATCGCGGCCGGGGTCTCCCTGCTCCTGATCTGGGTGACCCAGGCCGGCAACCAGTTCGAGTGGGCATCCGCCCAGTCCTTCGTCATGGTGGCCGGCGCGGCTGCCCTGCTGATCGCCGCCGTGTTCGTGGAGTTCAGGGCGAAGGAGCCGATCATCCCGCTCGACCTGTTCAAGGACCGCACCTTCACCCTGGCCACCGTGGCCAGCCTGTCGGTGGGCGTCGCCATGTTCGGCACCTCGGTGTTCCTGAGCCAGTACATGCAGCTTGCGCGCGGCGCGACCCCCACCCAGTCGGGCCTGCTGACCATCCCGATGATGGGCGGCCTGCTCATCTCGTCGACCGTCTTCGGAAGCATGGTCAGCCGCACCGGCAAATGGAAGGCGATCCTGGTCTGGGGGAGCGTGCTCGTCATCGCCGGCCTGCTGCTTCTCGGCACGCTTCAGTACGACACGAACCTCGTGCTCGTCGGAATGTACATGTTCGTCCTCGGCGCCGGCCTCGGGATGCTCATGCAGAACCTCGTCCTGGTCGTGCAGAACGCCATCGAGGTGAAGAACCTCGGCGTGGCCACCAGCGCCGTGACGTTCTTCCGCAGCATCGGCGGCACGATCGGCATCTCGGTGCTCGGCTCGGTGCTCGGCAGCACGGTCGCCTCGACGATCACGGACGGCATCGGCTCGCTCAGCCCCGCCGACCAGGTCGCCGCGGGCAAGGCCCTCGGCAGCGGGGCGATCCCCCACGTGTCGGAGCTTCCGGACGCCATCCGCGTGCTCGTCGAATCCTCGTACGGCTCGGGCGTCGGCACCGTCTTCCTGCTCGGGGCCCCGCTGGCCGTGGTCACCCTGATCATGGTCGCGCTCCTGCCCAACCTTCCGCTCGGGCGCAAGAACGCGATTGAACTCGCACAGACCGAAGGATCCGTGCACCAGCGCGAGATCGAAGACGCGGAAGACATCCTGATCGAGGTGAGCGCCGCGGCCGCAGCCCTGCCCCCGGTCGGTGAGGCGCACCCGACCGGGTCGATCGAAGTCGTGAAATGACCACGGCCGAGGCACTCGCGGAGGTCGAGGAGCAGATGAACATCCTCGCCGGCCTCATCCGGAGGAGTATCCGGGATGCCGCGCTGAGCATCGACCCGGCCCTGCAGCCGTTCGGGCTGAAGCTGCTGCGTCTGCTTTCGCGCAGCGGCCCGACCCATGCCAGCGCCGTCGCCGAGGCCCTCACCGTTGACCGCAGCGTCGTCAGCCGGCAGGCGGCTCAGCTCCAGGAGCTGGGCCTGCTCGAGATCCAGGCGGACCCCAGCGACGGCCGGGCCCGGTTCCTCGCTCTGACGCCCGCCGCGGAGCAGAAGCTGGCCGAGCTGCGCGCCGGCAAGATCGCCGTGGTGAACCGGCGGCTGGGCACCTGGCCCGAAGCGGACCTCCGGCAGTTCGCCGCGCTGATCGCCCGGCTGAACGCGCCCGACGCGCAGTAGTACCGCGCCGCGCTAGCCAAGGCCGCGTGCGCCAGGGGTTGAGTTGCGGAGAATGTACCTTCCCTGGCCCGGGGAAGGGTGTTTGTCCGCAACTCAGTTGTGATGCGAGGCGCCCGAGGTCCGCAGATCGGGGTTGCCGACCTGCGTCTGGTCGAGGGGAAGCGTCACCCGGAACCGGGTGAACCCCTCGCGGCTCTCGACGGTGATCTCGCCGCTGTGCGCGGTGACGACGGCCCGGGCGATGGCCAGCCCCAGACCGGTGCTGCCGGTCCCCCGGAAGCGTGAGCTGTCGCCGCGGGCGAACCGCTCGAAGAGGGTCGACCGCAGGTTCTCGGGAATGCCGGGGCCGTCATCCGTCACCGTCACGACGGCGCGGTCGCCCTCCGCGGCGAGCGCGGTCGTGACGCTCGTGCCCGGCGGCGTGTGCACGCGGGCGTTGGCCAGGAGGTTGGCCAACACCTGGTGCAGCCGGCTCGCGTCCCCGGTCACCTCGATCGGCTCCTCCGGCAGGTCGAGATTCCAGCTGTGCTCGGGCCCGGCCGCGTGCGCGTCACTGACCGCGTCGACGAGCATGCGCGTGAGGTCAACCGGCTCGCGTTCGAGCTCGCGGCCCTCGTCGAGGCGGGCCAGCAGCAGCAGGTCTTCGACCAGGCCGGACATCCGGATGGACTCGGACTCGATCCGGTCCAGCGAGCGGATGGCGTCGGGCGGGAGTTCCTGACCGCTCCGGCGGGTGAGCTCGGCGTAGCCGCGGATGGAGGCCAGCGGCGTGCGCAGTTCGTGGCTGGCATCCGCGACGAACTGGCGCACCTTGCTCTCGCTGGCGTGGCGCGTTTCCAGGGCGAGGTCGACGTGGTCGAGCATCCGGTTGAGCGCGGATCCCACGCGGCCGACCTCGGTGCGCGGGTCGGTGTCGGCGGCCGGCACCCGGTCGACGAGGTCGACGGCACCCCGGTCGAGCGGCAGTTCGGCCACCCGCGCGGCGGTGTCGGTCACCCGGTCGAGCGGGCGAAGCGCCAGCCGCACGATCCAGGCCGCCACGACGGCGACGACGAGCAGGCCGATGAGCGAGACCACGCCGATGATCACGGCCAACTGGGCGGCCGTGCCGTTCACCGTGGACAGCGGGTAGCCGAGGATGTACAGCGTGCCCGTCCTGCTCGTCTGCGCGACGACCCGATAGTCCCCGAGTCCTCCCCCGAGGTCGATGGTGACCGGCGCCGACTGGTCGAGGTTCTCACCGAGGAGCTTGATCTGCTCGGCGGTCAGCGACTCGATTTCGCCGCTCTCGTCGTTGGTGTAGCCGGCCGTGATCGTGTTGCCGTCGAAGACCAGGGCGAGCGTCCCTGGCGGTTGGGCCGGACCGTTCAGGATGACCTCGGCCGAGGGCGTGGGCCGCGGGTGGTCTTCGTCGCCGTCCCCGTCGCTGCCGAGGACAGCGCTCGACCGGTCGGCGGCGGATGCGAGGCGCCCATCGAGGCCGTCGAGCAGGGAGGCTCGCAGGATCGCGACGCTCGCCAGCCCAATGGCCAGGCTCACCAGCGCCAGGAGGCCGACGACGGCCAGGACGAGCCTCCGGCGCAGTGTCCAGGGCGTGCGCGGCTTGCGCGTCGCCATCAGGCGGTCTTCAGCATGTAGCCGGCGCCGCGGACGGTGTGGATCATGGGCTCTCGGCCGGCGTCGATCTTCTTACGCAGGTAGGAAATGTAGATTTCGACCACGGATGACCGACCGCCGAAGTCGTAGCTCCACACCCGGTCGAGGATCTGCGCCTTGCTCAGCACGCGCCGGGGGTTGCGCATGAGGAAGCGCAGCAGCTCGAACTCGGTGGCGGTCAGTTCCACCGGCTCACCCGCGCGGAAGACCTCGTAGCTGTCCTCGTCGAGGGTGAGGTCGCCGACGGTGATCCGCGGGTCGCTGGAGTCGGTCACGGAGAGGGTGGACCGGCGGATCAGCCCGCGCAGGCGGGCCACCACCTCCTCGAGGCTGAACGGCTTGGTGACGTAGTCATCGCCCCCGGCGGTGAGGCCGGCGATGCGGTCGGAGAGGGCGTCCTTCGCGGTCAGGAACAGCACGGGCGTCTCGTGGCCGTCGGCCCGCACCCGCTGCAGCACCTGCAGTCCGTCGATATCGGGCAGCATGATGTCGAGCACGATGGCGTCGGGCCGGAACTCCCGCGCGATGGTCAGGGCCTGACGCCCTTCTCCGGCGGTGCGCACCTCCCAGCCCTCGTAGCGCAGCGCCATCGAGAGCAGGTCGGTCAGCATCGGTTCGTCGTCGACCACGAGAACCCGGATCGGGCTGCCGTCGGCTTTGGTCAGGCGCGGGCCATGGGACGGGTTCTTCGCGGGCGTGGTCATGATCCTCTTAGTATCCAGAGTTTTCTATGAATCAGCTTTGAGCGCCCCGCGCCCACGCTGTGAGCGGAGAGCGTGCAGAATAGGGGGGTGACGGTCCAGGTGCTCTCCCTCTTCGACGAGGCCGAGCCGCCGTCACCCCGGGGGCCCCGCATCGCCCCTCACCTGTCCCGAATCGTGGCCGACTCGACCGACCGGGTCGCTTGGCTGCGGGCACGCAGCCAGGGCATCACGGCGACGGATGCCGCCAAGCTGGCGACCCCGGCATCCGTGCGGAACGCGGCCAGGGACAAGACCCACGGCACCGGCTTCAGCGGCAACACCTTCACCGACCACGGACGTGCCCGGGAACCGGAGATCGCCGCCTGGGTGCTGCGCAACCACGGGATCGAACCCAGCACGAACCTCTTCCATGCGGCCGGCCAGACCCGGCACCTCGCAACGCCGGACGGCGTGGGGCACTCGTCCGACGGCTCACTTCAGCTTGCGGAGATCAAGACGACGAGCAAGCCCTGGCGGAGCATCCCGCGCTCGTACCTCCGCCAGGTCTGGTGGCAGCAGTACGTGCTCGGCGCCGAACGCACGCTCCTCGTCTGGGAGCAGCACCTGGACTTCGTGCCCGTCAGCGCGGAGCCGGAGTGCCGCTGGATCGAACGCGACGAGGACCAGATCGCCATCCTGGTCGGCTTCGCCAACGACCTGATCGACGTGCTCAACCGCCAGGCCGCTCGGTAGGGCGCCGGCACCCTCCATGGAGCAGACTGGGGGCATGGGACATGCCACCGACCTGCCTACATCCATGCGCGCCCTCGTGATCGACCGAACCGGCGACCCCGACGAACTGCGCCTCGCGGAGGTGCCGATGGCGATCGCGGTCAGCGACGAGCTCATCGTGCGCGTCATCGCGGCCGGGATCAACCCGATCGATGCCAAGACCAGGGCCGGGAAGGGCGCTTCGGCCGCCATCGCCGCCTACCCGACGATTCTCGGCAACGACTTCAGCGGCGTGGTCGTGCGCGCGCCCTACGAGTCGTTCCCCCTGCAGCCCGGCGACGAGGTCTACGGGATGGCACGGGTGCCCCGCACCCCGGGAACCTACGCCGAGTACGTGCCCGTGTCGAGCATGAGCGTCGCGCGGAAGCCCGCCCGCCTGAGCCACATCGAAGCCGCGGCCGTGCCGCTCGCCGCGCTCACGGCCTGGGGCATGGTCGTCGACGTTGCTGCCGCCGCTCCGGGGCAACGGATGCTCATCCACGCCGGCAGCGGCGGCGTGGGACACTTCGCGGTGCAGTTCGCCAAGGCCTTCGGTGCCCACGTGATCGCGACCGGTTCGGCCAGGAGCCTTGAATTCCTGCGGGAACTCGGCGCGGACGAAGTCGTCGACTACACGAACCAGCGCTTCGACGAGGTGCTGTCCGGTCTCGACTCCGTGATCGACCTGGTCGGCAATGTGCACGACCAGACCGGCAGCAGGTCGCTCGCGGTGCTGCGGCCGGGCGGCCTTCTGGTGAATGCGCCGACCGGGAGCTGGCCGACGATGATGGCCGAGGCCGCGGCCGCAGGCATCCGCGCCACCGGATACAAGGTCGCCGCCGACGCGCGCACCCTGGAGCTGATCACCCAGCTGATCGACGAGGGAGCCGTGCGCGTGCATGTCGACCGAGTGTTCGACCTCGCCGAGGGTCCGGAGGCGCACCGGCTGCTCGAGCAAGGACACACTCGCGGCAAGATCGTGCTGAGGGTTTCGCCGGATCGCTGATACCTGGTCCGGCTGGCACCTGGTCCGGTTAGCATCTGGTCCGGCTAGCACCAAGTCCAGCTGGCACCTGGTCCGGCTGGCACTCAGTCCGACTGGCACCTAGTCCGACTGGCACCTAGTCCGATTGGTCCAGGCGGAGATCGAGTGCGTCCGCGATCCTTGTGCGGGAGGTGGTGACGTAGCGCCATTTGCCGCCGCCGGGGTCGAGCCAGGGGGGTGCCTTGAGCTGGGGAACGCCTCGGAGCATGCGGATCTTCCAGCCGGAGGTCTCGATCGTTCTGTGATGGAACCAACAGAGAAGCACCCCGTTATCGGTGTGGGTGTCGCCGCCCCAAGCATCCGGGATGACGTGGTGGATCTCGCTCCAGCTGGCCGGGATCTGACAGCCGGGGATGATGCAGCCACCGTCCCGGGCGGAGATCGCCCGGCGTTGCTCCCGATTGAAGCAACGGTCGGGCACACCGAGCGAGCAGATCGCGTTTTCGTCGCCGAAGACGACGGGCTGGATGCCGCCGGTGCAGACCTTCTGCTTCACGGCCCGCATTGAGAGCGGCGTCTCGATGCCGTCGATCCAGCCCACTCCCTGCTCCTGAAGAAGGTCTTTCTGCCGGACGGTGACGAGAACGGTGGGGGCGGCGCCTCCGATGGTGGGGGCCTCGGCGCTGCGCGCCGCGACGTCGAGGATGACAGCGAGCACGTCGTGCCGCCGCTGGTCGAAGGTGCGATCGTCGCGCTCAAGCACCGACCGTTCCAGCACCGACCGTTCAAGCACCGACCGTTCGAGTTCTTCCTGCGCCTGCTCCGGGGTGAGGAACGCGACCGGGGCGGACTTGGGCGAGAGATACGCGTCGAAGAGGCGCTGCAGC
>NZ_SOHC01000022.1:0-46680 GCF_004403955.1 Cryobacterium sp. TMT1-2-1 | reverse complement strand
TGAGGGAGCCGAGGATGGCTTCGGCCGCGTCGAGGCCGAGCGCCCCGGTGGCCAGGCCCGCCGCGGTCGCCGGGAACTTCGGCGGCAGAGCCTCGCCGATGATGGAGTAGTCGGTGCGCACCTGCGCCCCGAGCCGCATCCGCCGGTTCGCAGTCGACCCGGAGACAAGGGTCATCCGCTGCACCAGCTCCGACGGGGTGCGGCAGCCCTTCTTCGCCGAGAGCCGCCCGGTGCCGAGCTCGAATCGGGACCGGTCGGCGATCTCCGCGGCCGCCGCCACCCGGAGGGCATCGACCCGGCGGCCCGCGTCTTCGATCGCCGCGGTCACCATCAGCAGCCCGTCATCCCCAAGGCCCCGCACGGCCGAGCAGCGCAGCGCCTCACCGATCTGGGCGCTGATCGCCGCGAACGACGCGAGCGCATCCGCACCGTCGGCGGCGGCCGATCCGGCGGCTGACTCAGGGGCTTCGGTGGGGGTGTCCATACGTTAAGTCTCCGCCGAACCACCGACATTCCTACCGACAAAGGGCCGGTCAGCCGCATTTTCTGTGGATAATTCGCAGAAGTCTTCCCTGTGGAGGAATGGCGCCCGGCTAGGCGCGGGCGGAGTCGCCGCCCGGGGCGTTCGGTGCCGGTTCTCGAGGGTCCGGGACCGGCTTCCCGGGCTTGCGCTTGCCCCTCGCTGCCGCGACCATGCCGGCGGCGATCATGTAGCCCGCATAGGAGAGCAACAACACGGCTGCGACGGGGACGATCCAGGCCTTGTTCTCGCCGTTGACGCCGTTGTTCACGTAGCCGATATAGGGCAGTGAGTACCAGAGCCGCCCCTGGATCTGCGCCTCGATCACCTGCTCGCTGTCCGGGGCGCCGTTGTTGTCGCCCTGGAGGGTGAACGAGCGGCTGCCATCTGATGAGGACGCGACGGCAATGATCCGGTGCGTGATCACGCCCGGCTTGCCGGACTGGATCTGGTAGGTGACGACGTCGCCGATCCGGAGGTCATCGGGGTTGACCGGGCGCACGACGATCAGCGTTCCCGGCGGCAGGCGCGGCTCCATCGAACTGGTCAGAACAGTGAGCGGGACCCCACCGGCGACCTTGGGAACGACGATGAGGATGACCGCGAGGGCCAGCACGAGCAGGAGGAGCGCCCCGCTCAGGGCGACGCCGATGTAGTGCCAGAGCCCCTTGTCGAGCTTCGGCCCCGACTTCGGCCCCGACTTCGGCCCGGGCTCCGGCCCGGTCTTCGGCTCTGTCCGGGGGGCGGATGTCCCGGCGGCCACGTCGGTCATGACTCCTCGTGCTCGCGGCGGCGGCGGCGGCCGGCCACGAGGAACAGGCCGATTCCGACCAGGAAACCGCCCGTGGCCAGGAGCGGGACGACGAACTCCGTCCCGGTCGTCGGAAGCGAACTCGGAAGCGAGCCCGGAAGCGAGCCCGGTCGGGCAGGATTCGAGGAGACGAGCACGCCCTCATCCTCACATGCGGATGCGGGAAAGGGGCCCGCCTCCGCGTCCCGCATGGCGACCTTCAGCCCGAGGCTGACGCTTTCGTTCTGACCGACCTCACCCGCGAAATCCGCCATCGTATACCTGACGATCATTCTCATGGTCGCCCCTGCCGCAATCGCTTGCGAGGGCACGATGATCTGGCACTCGGCGATTGTGCGCAGGGTGGCCGACAGAGTGGTATCGGTTCCGGAATCCCAGGCGGACACGGTCACTCCGTCGGCGATGTCGCCCGACGAGAACGTCACGTCCCGGGCGCTGACCCGGAGCACGGCGGATGCGCCGGTGGGATTCTTGATCCATAGGCTCGACGCCACCGAGTCGCCGGGCACGAGCAGACCGCCTACGTCGAGGAGGCCTCCGGCGAGTGCCGGAAAGAAGTGGACGCCATCCGTGCTGACAAGGAGGTCGGTCGATGGCGGCGCCTCGCTTGCGGCCGCGCCCGCCAGCCCGATACTCGCGCACACTCCCGCCGCGAGCGCGAGCGCTGCCAGGCGGGCAACGATTCGGGCAGCAGTCATGTCAGATCACCGTCAGCTCACCGTGAAGGACTGCGCGGTTGACCCGTCGCACGTTCGCTGTGTGAGTTGCGTTCCTACTGCGGTGGTTGCTCCCGGCGCCTCCAGGCACTTACCGCTCGCCCGATTCACGAACCGGTACTGGCCGGCGCTCTGCTGGATGACCTCCCATTGCTGCTTGGCGGCCCCGGTGTCGGCTCCGAATTGGGCGCCGGCGCCGTCGATGAGGCTGCCGTCCTTGATCTCCCAGGCGAAGGCCTTCGTGGGGTGAACGATCTTGTAGTAGTAGGTTCCGGTGATGAGCACGACGTTCCACGGCTGGCTATTTCCATTGCAGGTCGTGGTCACCAACGTCGTGCCGTTCGCCGGCGGATTACTCGACCCGTCCAGGCACAAGCCCGTGCTGTCGATCGGCCTGATCTTGTAGCCGGTCGTCGGCGTCACTGCGAGGGTGATCACGTTCGTCGCGCTGGAAACCGCCGATCGGTTGCCCGCGGCATCCTTGGCTTTGATTGTGTAGCTGTAGGTGCTTCCCGCGGTCAACCCGGTGTCAGTGAAGGTGGCCAACGTGACTGTTGCGATGAGTACCGTGCCTCGGTATACCTCATAGCCGGTGACCCCGACGTTGTCGGTGGATGCCGCCCAGGCCAGCGTGGCCTGGGTGCCAGTTGTGCCCGACGCCACCGGGGTGCCCGGGACGCTTGGAGCAATCGTGTCGAGCGTTGTCACGACGGTCGCTACAGAGACGGACCCGTTGCCGGCGGCATCCTTCGCCTTGATTGTGTAGCTGTACGTCGTCGCGGGAGTCAGGCCCGTGTCCGTGAACGTTGTCGACGTCACAGTTCCAACGAGCGTGGTCCCGCGGTAGACCTCATAGCCGGTCACGCCAACGTTGTCCGTGGACGCAGTCCAGATCAATGTGGTCTGCACGCCGGTCGTGCCCGACGCGACCGGCGCTCCCGGGACGGTCGGAGCGGTCGTGTCGAGAGCCGCGGTGGTCACGCTCGTCGGGAGCGACGCGGACTGGTTGCCGGCCGCATCCTTCGCCTTGATCGTGTAGTTGTAGGTCGTGATCGGGGTCAGTCCCGTATCCGTGAACATTGTTGACGTGACCGTTCCAACAAGCGTCGTACCGCGGTAGACCTCATAGCCAGTCACACCAACGTTGTCAGTGGACGNACATTGTTGACGTGACCGTTCCAACAAGCGTCGTACCGCGGTAGACCTCATAGCCAGTCACACCAACGTTGTCAGTGGACGCAACCCAGGTCAACGTAGTCTGCGCACTGCTCGTGCCCGACGCCACTGGCGCGCCCGGGACGGTCGGGGCAATCGTGTCTGTCGTTGCCACGGCGGTCGCGCCGGAGACTGACCCATTGCCGGCGGCATCCTTCGCCTTGACTGTGTAGCTGTAGATCGTTCCCGGTGTCAGCCCAATGTCCGTGAACGTCGTCGATGTGACCGTTCCAACGAGCGTCGTACCGCGGTAGATCTCATAGCCGGTCACGCCAACGTTGTCGGTGGAGGCCGCCCAGGTCAGAGTGGTCTGCACGCCGGTCGTCGCCGATGCCACGGGTGCGCCGGGGGCGGTCGGAGCAATCGTGTCTGTCGTTGCCACGGCGGTCGGGCCCGAGACCGACTGATTGCCGGCGGCATCCTTCGCTTTGATCGTGTAATTGTAGGTCGTTGCCGGGGCCAGCCCGGTGTCCGTGAATGTCGTCGCGGTGACAGTACCAACGAGCGTTGCGCCGCGGTAGACGTCATAGCCGGTCACCCCAACGTTGTCAGTGGACGCCGCCCAGGTCAGAGTGGTCTGCACGCCGGTCGTGCCCGATGCCACGGGCGTGCCGGGGGCGGTCGGAGCGATCGTGTCTGTCGTGGTCACGGCGGTCGTGCCGGACACGGTCCCGTTGCCGGCGGCATCCTTCGCCTTGATCACGTAGCTGTACGTCGTGCCCGGGGTCAGACCCGCGTCCGTGAATGTCGTCGCCGTGACGGTTGCGATGAGAAGGCCGGTGCGGTAGACCTCATAGGCGGTCACGCCGACGGTGTCCGTCGACGCCGTCCAGTTCAACGTGGTTGCCACGCCGGTTGTACCGGACGCGACCGGCGTGCCGGGGGCCGTTGGTGCGGTCATGTCGGAAACGGACTGCGCCACAGTCGCTGTGTCCGTGGCCGACCAATTGCCCACTGCGGAGTTTAGGGCGAGGGTCGCAACCATCGATCCCCCGGAGTTCGCGGAGAGCTGCGCGGGGGTGAGCGACGTGGTGACGCAGTAGACCGCGGAGCTTCCGGCGTCCAGGGATCCGGTCAAGGTTGTCCCGGCCGCCCAGGTCTTGCTCGTGGTGGCCGTGCCCGGAACGGGCAGGGCGCAGCTTGACCCGAACAGCACCGGCCACGTCTTGACGGGAGCCTGGGCAAGCGGATTCGCGGCGGGTGCGCTGAGCGTGAGCGTGTACGGGGCCGGGATCGTGCCGGTGTTCGTCACGGTGATCGGCGCCGTGGCTGTCGTCACGGTCGGGCCGTACTGAACCGCGAGGGAAGCGAACCCGGCCTGCTGGATGCCGATGGTCCCGGAAGCCACGGATGCCGTCGTGCCGACGGGCGAAGCGGTCCAGCTCGCGCTGGCGACTCCGGTGCCCGCGAGGATGAAGAACAGCGTCAGCCCGACGGAAACGGCGAGGCGGTGAGCCCCTCGGCCCGGCGCGCGGTTCGTCCTGGTCGTCATGGCTCAGCTCTGGATTCCGTCGATGAGGATCCCAAAATTCGTGGCCGATTGCCCCTGGCTCCCGGGGGCGGCGGTCAGGGCCATCGTCACGGATACGCAGAATGTCGCGGAGCTGCCGGCGGCAAGCACGGACCCGACGACTGCGGTCGTCGCCGAGGGGAACGGTCCTGCCCAGCCCGGCGTGAAGGTGCCGCTCGAGCACGCAGCTGGTGAGGCCACGATGCCCCCGCCGATCGTGAGCGACTGGGAGAAGGGTGTGGTCGCCGTCGGCGAGGTCAGCCCGGTGATCCGCACCGAGAGCGGTACATCACCGGTGTTAGTGACCGTCGCTGCGCCGTACGTTGTGAGTCCGGGATACAGCACCGCCGTCGACATCGTGAGCGGCGAGACCGTGAGCGCTGCGGTGCCCGATGTGATTGAGGCGGCCGAGCCTATGGATGTGCTCGAGTTGAGGAGGGCGTACGTGCCGCCTGCTGCGAGGACGGCGAGGCCCATCGCGCCGACGACCACGAGCGTCGCGGTGGCCCTCGGGTGTAGAGAAGAGATTTTGGCCGACCGAGGAGAGGACATGTGAGGCATCCCCTTCGCGAGTCGTGAGGCCAGATGTGGTGCGGGTGAGTCCAGGGTGCCCGCCACCGAGGCGGCGGGCACCTTGGTCGAAGCGACTAGTCCTGGGTGAGGGTGACGGACAGGTCGGCCAGGCTGACCGATCCGTTCTTAGTGCTGTTCTCAGCGCCGGCAGTCGGGTGCTTCGGGAATGTGATTTCGACCGTGACGGTGGCAACCCCGGTGCCCTCTTCGATCGTGTAGGTCGGGCCGAGGCCAGAGATGCCGGTACCGGTCGCCGAGAGCACCGCCGTGTTGGTGAGGTAGCCAGCAAGAGCCACGTCGGCCGCGGCTGAGGACGAGGCCGTGATCGACGCGGTGCCGAGGCCCAGGGTGGCGACAAGGTTGTCGCCGGTGGCAGTGACATCCACGTCTGTCGTGTAGGTGAGGACATCACCAGGAACAGCCACGAAGGTGCTGAGGTCGATGGTCCCGTTTGCGTCGCTCCACTCTCCGCTCGTCAGGTCGGTGGCGAGGTCCAGATTTCCGGCGACGATCGTTCCACCGTCTACCGTGGCGTCGTCGTTCCACAGCGCGAACGTGCCTGCGCCGCCGAGGAGGAGGGCCACACCAGCTGCGCCGGCAATTGAACCCTTGAGGAGCTTGTTCATGATCGTTCCCTTCGCGACATCCAGGATGTCGTTAGTTGCAGGCCGTTCCCCGAAATGGAGCTGAGCTGCGTACTGGGGTTGGGCGCATATTTCGCGATAGGCACGAAGTCTGAATCTGGTGTTCCCCGTCCGGACAAGCCGGACCGAGATCTGCGCAAACGGTCTCGCCTTGCGGCTTTTCCGGCTGCTACGCCATCCCCTCAAGAACTATACGGCGGGACAGACAGATCCGTCTGTCCCTGCTCTACCCCCAAAGATAGGCACGCGCCCACTCACCTAAGCGCGTCCCTATTCGACCGTTGAAGCCGCAATATCGGCTGATTTCGTTGCGAAAACGTGAATCGACGCGCAAATCAGTTGCGTAATCTGTCAACTCTCCTTGAATGCATACGCATGGACGTGCGTGAGCGCCTCCGGCGAAGGCGATGGAACAGAATGGAATCCCACCAAGGAGAAACCGACAAGGAGGACCGGATGCCAGAGCTCACGACCGCGCGGCCGGCGTCGCCCGCAGCTTCCGGCGACGGCCCCTCCGGCGACGGCCCCTCCGGCGACGGCCCCTCCGTGGTCTGGTTCCGCGACGACCTCCGGCTCAGCGACAACCCGGCTCTGCACGCCGCCATCGAGCGCGGCCGGTCGGTCGTGGTCGTGTACGTTCTCGACGAGCAGTCCCCCGGCATCCGACCGCTCGGCGGCGCGGCCCGCTGGTGGCTGCACGGGAGCCTGCGCTCGCTGGCTGCCTCGCTCGAGCGACTCGGCGCCACCCTGACCCTCCGCCGCGGGCCGGCCGAACCGGTCATCACCGAACTCGCGGCATCCGTCGGCGCAGGCGCCGTGTTCTGGAACCGGCGTTACGGCGCGGCCGAACGGGAGATCGACGCCCGGCTCAAGGCGGCCCTGCGCTCCGGCGGCATCGAAACCCGGAGCTTCGCCGGCTCGCTCCTCTTCGAGCCGTGGACGATCCGCACCGGCCAGGACCGCCCGTACTCCGTCTTCACGCCGTTCTGGCGGTCATGCACGTCCGGTCCCCCGCCTCGGATGCCGCACCCGGCCCCCGAGGCCATCCCCGGCCTGGGCGGCGACCTGGGCGGCGACCTCGCCTCCGACCGGCTGGGCGACTGGGCCCTCGAGCCGAGCCGCCCCGACTGGGCCGCCGGGCTGCGCGAGGCGTGGGAGCCGGGCGAGGCATCCGCCCACCACCTGCTCAACTCGTTCCTGCGCGATTCCCTCGACGAGTACGCCGACGCGCGCGACGTTCCGGCCCGGGCCGCCACCTCGCGCCTGGCCCCGCACCTGCGCTGGGGCGAGATCAGCCCGCACCAGGTGTGGCACGCGACCGACGCGGCGCGAGCCCGGGCAACCGGCCCTGCAGCCGCGAGCGCGACCCGCTTCCTCACCGAGCTGGGCTGGCGGGAGTTCTCTTACCACACGCTCTTCCACGCGCCGGAGCTGGCGACCGTGAACATCCGGCGCGAGTTCGACGCGTTCCCGTGGCCGCCGCCGGACGACCGTGCCCTGCGCGCGTGGCAGCAGGGCCGCACCGGGTACCCGCTCGTGGACGCCGGCATGCGGGAACTCTGGCGCACCGGCAGCATGCACAACCGGGTGCGGATGGTCGTCGCGTCCTTCCTCACCAAGAACCTGCTCATCGACTGGCGGGAAGGCGAACGGTGGTTCTGGGACACCCTCGTCGACGCCGACCCGGCCAGCAACCCGTTCAACTGGCAGTGGGTCGCCGGCTCCGGAGCCGATGCCGCGCCCTACTTCCGGGTCTTCAACCCCCAGCTGCAGGCGGCCAGGTTCGACCCGGACGGCCAGTACATCCGAGCCAACGTTCCGGAATGGGGCACGGATGCCTACCCCGTCCCGATCGTCGACCTCGGTGAAACCAGGCGGGCGGCCCTCGCCGCCTACGAGCACGTGAAGAACACGAAGTCGGCCCCCACCGCGGCGGCCGCCAGGGTCGGGGCGGACGAACGAGGCTAGAGGGCGCGCTCCAGCACGAAGTCGTTCTCGTACACCCCGCCGACGAGGAAGCGCTTCACCCCGACGATGACGAATCCGTTCTTCTCATAGAAGCGGATGGCGCGCGCGTTCAACTGGTTCACGCCGAGCCACGTGCCGGCGGCACCGCGCCCGCGGGCAGCCTCGAGGGTCGCCGCCATCAGGGCGGCCGCCGCACCTCGCCCGTGACTCTCGGCGAGCACGTAGAACTTGCTGAGCTCGACGGTCGGGCGAATGCCGACGGCGGCATACGCATCCGTGTCGGTCGGCTCACCGAACACCAGCATCGTGTACCCGACCATCGCCTGCTCGTCTTCGGCCACGAGCACGATGCGGTCGGGGTGAGCGAGGTACTCGTCGAAGTTGGGCTCGGCGAGCACGTCCCGCAGGAATTCCGCAATCGCGGCCGCCGTGGTGTGCGGAGGGCAGGCGAGGGCGAACGTTGCGGCGGCGAGGTCGGCCAGCCCCGTGGCATCCGCCGGGCCGGCCACACGGATCGTGACGGTCATCCCGTCAGCCTACCCAGCCCGGCCTGCCCGTCACGCTGCCGCACCCCCGCCCCGGAGCGGGACGAGGGTGCAGGGATTCACGCGTGGATCAGAGGAAGCGGGCGTAGGCACCGACCGTAAGGAAGGTCGGGAACTCCGGCTCCAGCGCCGCGGTACGGAACACCTCGAGCGCGTCGTCGAAACGGTCCCCGGGCGTGCGCTCGAGACCGGCGAACACCTCGGCCACCAACTCCTCGACCCAGGGCCGGTCAATCCGGCGCCCCTCGGCGGTGACCGAGTTGTCGTGGATCCACTGCCAGATCTGCGACCGCGAGATCTCCGCGGTGGCGGCGTCCTCCATCAGGTTGTCGATCGCCGCGGCGCCGACCCCGCGCAGCCAGGACTCGATGTAGCGCAACGCGATGATCACGTTTCCGCGCACACCGGCCTCGGTGATTTCTCCGCCAATGGATGACACGTCGAGCAGCTGTGCTGCCGTCACCACCACCTCGTCCCTGGTGCGTTCGAGCTGGTTCGGCCGGTCGCCGAGCACCTGGTCGAACTCCGCCTGGGCGGTGGGGATGAGGTCCGGGTGCGCGACCCAGGTGCCGTCGAAGCCGTCGGTCGCCTCGCGGCGCTTGTCCTCCGAGACCTGCTCCAGGGCCTGGGCGGTGACCGCCGGGTCACGCCGGTTCGGGATGAACGCACTCATGCCGCCGATGGCATATGCGCCTCGCCGGTGACAGGTCGACACCAGCAGCTCCGTGTATGCCCGCATGAACGGCACGGTCATGGTGATCTGCTTGCGGTCGGGGAACACGAAGCGGCGGCCTCGGGCGCGGAACGTCTTGATGATGCTGAAGATGTAGTCCCAGCGGCCGGCGTTGAGTCCGGCGCAGTGGTCCCGCAGCTCGTAGAGGATCTCCTCCATCTCAAACGCCGCCTGGATCGTCTCGATCAGCACGGTCGCTCGGATCGTGCCGTGGCCGATGTTCAGGTGGTCTTCGGCGTGGCTGAAGATGTCGTTCCAGAGCCGCGCCTCGCGGTGGCTCTCCAGCTTCGGCAGGTAGAAGTACGGGCCGGAGCCGGTGTCCATCAGCGTGCGGGCGTTGTGGAAGATGTACAGGCCGAAGTCAACGAGGCTGCCGGACGCGGCCATCCGGCGGTTGGCACGGTCGACGAAGGTCAGGTTCTTCTCGACCAGGTGCCAGCCGCGCGGGCGCATCACAATGGTGGGCGTCTTCTCGGCGGTGACCGTGTATTTCTTGCCCTCGGGACTGGTGAAGCTGAGCTGCCCGCGCACGGCGTCGAACAGCGTGATCTGCCCCTCGATGACGTTGGCCCAGGTGGGGCTCGTGGCGTCCTCCTGGTCGGCCAGCCAGACCTTCGCACCGGAGTTGAGGGCGTTGATGGCCATCTTGCGGTCGGTCGGTCCGGTGATTTCGACGCGGCGGTCTTCGAGCCCGGGGCCGGCGCCGGCGACGGTCCAGTTCGGGTCACGGCGCACGTGCGCCGTCTCGCTGAGGAAGCGCGGGTCCCGGCCGTTGGCCGCATCCACTCGCGTCTGCAGCCGGGCGGCGAGCAGGTCGTGGCGGGTACCCGCGAAACGCTCGTGCAGTTCGGCGATGAACTCCAGCGCCCCCGGTGTGAGGATCTCGTCGTAGCGGGGTCCGAGGTCGCCGGTGATCTCGAGGTGCGGGCGGACGGTTGCGAAGCTGCCGGTGTTCGTCGCGGTGCGCTGCGGGCGTTCGATCGTTGACCGGGGTGAGGTGTTCATTGTCTTTCTCCTTGACAGGTTGTGGAGTCGACGAGCGCGAAATGCGTCGTTGCGGTGGCTGTGATCCCACTCTGGAGCCCCCGCACCCACTCGGACCCGGAAAGTTTGGCAGAAGAAATGTCGTTCTTCTGTTTGCCAGAACTAATCCTCCCGTGTGACGATGAAGCATGGTCCTCGCCGATGCCGTCCCGCGTTCACTGCTCAGTGCTGCCCCCGAGGATGAGGAAGCCGGGCTCGATGCGCTCACGCTCGGCCGCCGCATCCGGGATCTGCGCACGATGCGCAAGATGACCCTGGACGCCCTCGCCACGGCCATCGAACGCGCCCCCTCGCAGGTGTCGATGATCGAGAACGGCAAGCGCGAACCGCGGCTCTCCATGTTGCGCACGATCGCCGCGGCGCTCGGCACGACCGTGGACGACCTGCTCAAAACGGATGCGCCCTCCGAGCGCGCCGCTTTGGAAATCGCGGTCGAGCGGGCCCAGCGCGGACCCGTCTTCACTGCCCTCGGACTGCCGCGCATCCGGGTGAGCAAGGGCCAGAGCGACGAAACGCTCCAGACTTTGCTCACCCTGCACAACGAAATCGAGCGGCTGCACCGGGAGCGCGCAGCGACTCCGGAGGAGGCCAGGCGCGCCAACGCGGAACTGCGTGCGACGATGCGCTCGCGCGACAACTACTTCCCGGAGCTCGAGGCGCAGGCCCTCGAGCTGCTGACCGCGGTCGGCCACACCGGGGGGCCGGTCTCCCACCAGGTGGTGGCGGACATGGCCAGCCACCTCGGCTACTCGCTGCACTACGTGGGCGACCTCCCGCATTCCACCCGCTCGGTCACCGACAAACGCAACGGCCGGATCTACCTGCCCACGACGCAGTCCGCGTCGCGGGACTCCCGTTCACCCATCCTGCAGGCGTTCGCCAGCCACCTCTGCGGGCACGGCGAACCCAAAAGTTATGCCGATTTTCTGCGCCAGCGGGTGGAGACCAATTACCTGACCGCGGCCATCCTGCTTCCCGAGAAGGACACCGTGAAGCTGCTCACCGAGGCGAAGAACCTGCGCCGGATCTCGATGGAAGACCTGCGCGACGCCTTCGCGGTCTCCTACGAGACGGCGGCGCACCGCTTCACCAACCTGGCCACCGCGAGGCTGGGCATCCCCGTGCACTTCATGAAGGTCCACGAGTCCGGCACCATGATCAAGGCCTACGAGAACGACTCGGTCCGCTTCCCCAGCGACGCCCTCGGCGCCGTCGAGGGCTCGACGGTGTGCCGCAACTGGACGGCCAGGACCGTCTTCGACATCGAAGACAGGTTCAGCCCCTGGTACCAGTACACGGATACGCCGAGCGGCACGTTCTGGTGCACCTCGCGCATCGAGAAGGCCAAGGAGGGCGACTACTCGGTCAGTGTCGGGGTGCCGTTCACGCACGTGAAATGGTTCCGCGGCAGGGAGACGTCCAACCGCGCGGTGTCGCTCTGCCCGGATGAGTCCTGCTGCCGCCGCGCCCCGGCCGACCTCACCGACCGGTGGGCCGGGCAGTCGTGGCCGGCGGCGCGCACGCCGACGAGCCTGCTCGCGGCCCTGCCCACCGGAACCTATCCGGGCGTGGACCAGACCGAGGTGTACCAATTCCTGGAGGCGCACTCCCCGCGCTAGCCAGCGGGGTGGGGTGGCAGGATGAAGGGGCGGCAGCGCAGCCGCGGGAAGAGGGCGACTTCGTGGGCACAACGATTTTCGAACGGGCGCGGCCCGCCGCATCCGTCGTCGCGCACTCCCTCGGCGACACCCGGCATGCGCCGTTCTGGCTCGACGACATCGCCCCGCAGGCGCGGCACCCCCGGCTGGCCGCCGACCTGGACTGCGACCTCGCGGTCGTCGGCGCCGGATACCTGGGACTCTGGACTGCACTGCTGGCCAAGCAGCAGAACCCGGCGGCCCGGGTGGTGCTGCTCGAGGCCCGCACCGTCGGCTGGGCTGCCTCCGGGCGCAACGGCGGCTTCTGCGAAGCGAGCCTGACCCACGGCGAGGAGAACGGCCGCACCCGCTGGCCGAACGAGATCGACCGGCTGAACGAACTCGGGCTGGAGAACCTGGACGAGATCGAGCGCATCGTCGCCGAGCTCGACCTCGACTGCGACTTCGAGCGCACGGGCGCCATCGACCTCGCCATCGAGGAGCACCAGGTGGAGTGGCTGCGGGAGGAACCTACCAGCGCCGACACCGTCTTCCTCGATGCGGAGGCCCTGCGCGGGCAGGTCGACTCGCCCACCTACCTGGCCGGCGTCTGGCACCGTCGCAGCAACGCCCTGGTGCACCCGGGCAAGCTGGCGGCCGAGCTCGCCCGGGTCGCGACCGAACTCGGCGTCGAGATCTTCGAACACACCCCGTTGCGAAAGGTCGACAGCGCGGGGCTCACTCCGGCCCAGGGCAGCAACCTGGTCACGCCCCACGGCACCGTCCGGGCCCGGAAGACCGCGCTGGCCACGAACGTCTTCCCGTCGCTGCTGAAGAGCAACCGACTGTCCACCGTGCCCGTCTACGACTACGTGCTGATGACCGAGCCGCTCAGCCCCGAGCAGCTGGCGGCGATCGGATGGCAGAACCGCCAGGGCCTGAGCGACCTGGCGAACCAGTTCCACTACTACCGGCTGAGCGCCGACAACCGCATCCTCTTCGGCGGCTACGACGCGATCTACCACTATGGCGCGCGGGTCCGGAGCGAGTACGAGAACCGCCCGGCGAGCTACGAGCGGCTCGCGAGCCACTTCTTCACCACCTTCCCGCAGCTGGAAGGCATCCGGTTCAGCCACCGCTGGGCAGGCGCGATCGACACCTCCACCCGGTTCTGCGCCTTCTTCGGGACCGCCCGCGGCGGCCGCATCGCCTACGCGGCCGGCTTCACCGGGCTGGGCGTGGGCGCGACCCACTTCGCGGCGAAGGTCATGCTCGACCAGCTGGCCGGACGCCATACCGAGCGCACGCAGCTGGAGATGGTGCGCGGCCGGGCCCTGCCCTTCCCGCCGGAGCCGATCGCGTCGATGGGCATCCAGACGACGCGGTGGTCGCTCGACCGCGCCGACCACAATCGCGGGCGCCGCAACGCGATCCTGAAGACGCTCGACGCCCTCGGCCTCGGCTTCGATTCCTAGCCGCGGCCCTCGACCCACTGACCAACGGAGACAACGGATGCTCACTCCCGGCCACGCCACCGCAGCCGCAGCCCTGCGAATCGAGCGAGCCCCCGTCCCGGCCGCTCAGGTCGTCGCCGGCACGCCCGGCACCGGGTCCGCCGTGCTCGATGTGCTCGGTGACACCGAGATCGGCGTCTGGGAGATGTCGCCCGGGGCCATGCAGGACGTCGAGGTCGACGAGGTGTTCCTGGTGCTGAGCGGAGCCGCGACCGTCGACTTCGAAGCCGACGGGCGCCGCATCACCCTCGCGCCGGGTGACATCGTGCGCCTCGTCACCGGGATGCGCACCGTCTGGACCGTGACCGAAACACTCCGCAAGCTCTACCTCGCCTGACCTGACCCCCTCCCGCGAAACCGCATTAGTGCGCGTTATGAACCCGTTTTAGCGCGCACAACTGCGTTTTCGCGGAGGAGGGTCGTCACAACGAAAAACGCTGTAGAGAGCGCCCTTCCCGATCGAGAATGGCAGCATAAAAAGATTTGACGGTAGGAATCGGCATCTTTTCCCTGTCTCGACACGCCGGGCGTGCAATCATCCATTTCCGCTTCGTTGAGGCGCCGGCCGCAGTAGGTTGAGCACACACAATGAGGTGTGCGGCCAGGTGGGCGGACGCGCGAGCCTCCGACTTGATCCGAAAGAGGTCATCATGTCAGTTGATCAACCCACGAAGAAGAGTCTTGGCGACGCGGAGCACCTCAGGGTCCTCGGCTACGACGACTCGTTCATCCGCTCCATGTCCTGGTGGGGTAACTTCGCCCTCGGCTTCACCTACCTGTCGCCGCTCGTCGGCGTCTACTCCCTGTTCGCCCTCGCATTGAGCACGGGGGGCCCGCCCTCGATCTTCTGGCTCGTCATCGTCGGAGCCGGCCAGCTCCTGGTCGCGCTCATCTTTGGCGAAGTCGTGTCGCAGTATCCGATCGCCGGGGGCATCTACCCCTGGACGCGGAGGCTATGGGGCAAGCGCTACGCCTGGATGGCCGCATGGGTGTATATCTGGGCGATGCTGGTGACGATCACGGCCGTCGCGGAATACGGCACCGGCTTCCTCGCGAGCCTGATCAACCTTCCGGTCACCAACGAGGTGACCCTCGGCCTCGCCGCGCTGTTCCTCCTCGTGGCGTTCGGGATCAACTTCTCCGGCACCAAGATGCTCGCTCGAGTCGCCCGGATCGGGCTGGCCGCCGAGCTCATCGGAGTCGTCGGCCTGGGCCTCTACCTGCTGATCTTCCAGCGCAAGCAGGAGTTCAGCGTCTTCTTCGACACCATGGGTGTCGAAGGCGACGGAAGCTACGGTGCCGCCTTCCTCGGCGCAGCGCTGGCCGGCCTCTTCCTGTTCTACGGATTCGAGGCCTGCGGCGACGTCGCGGAGGAAGTCGAGAACCCGGCCCGGCGCATCCCCACCGCCATGATCATGACGATCCTCGTCGGAGGCGTCTCCGCCCTGTTCTCGTTCGGCGGCTACGTGCTCGCCGCGCCCGACCTGCAGGCCATCGTCAACGGTGAGGATGCCGATCCGATTCCCCTGATCCTCGAGTCGTCGCTCGGGACCGTGGGAGCGAAGCTCTTCCTCGTGGTCGCGCTCACCGCATTCCTCTCCTGCGTGCTCAGCCTGCAGGCCGCGGCCAGCCGGCTGCTGTTCTCCTTCGCCAGGGACGGCATGATCCCGGGGCACACCTGGCTGGCGCAGGTCTCCCCGCGCCGCGCGGTTCCGGTCAACGCCCTGATCGTGGCCTGCACGATTCCGCTGCTGCTCTGCGTGCTGATCTACGTGGGCGGCAGCACCCTGCTGATGCGGATCACGGCCTTCGCGGTGATCGGCATCTACGTCGCGTTCCAGGCCGTGGTGCTGGCCGCACTTCGCCAGCGGATCAAGGGCTGGAAGCCGGCCGGACCGTTCAACCTGGGCGCCGCAGGCTTGCTCGTCAACGTGGCCGCCCTCGCCTACGGGCTCTTCGCGATCTACCTGCTGGGACGGCCCGGCACGTCCGGAGTCTTCCTCGACGACTGGATCGTGTTGCTCGGCCTCGGCGTCGTGATGGGCAGCGGGCTGCTCTACCTGTTCATCGCCAAGCCGCACAGCGCCTCGCACGCTCCGGAAGGCGATGCGATCGAAATGGCCAGGCAGATCCGGGAGCACCCCGACACGCAGTAGAAACGTCCAGGCACGCAAGAGGGGCCCGTCGGATGACGGGCCCCTCTTGGCGTTCGCCTTCGTGTCGTTCGCCCCGCGCGGGCCGGGGAAAAAGAAAAGGCCCGCCGAAGCGGGCCTTTCCTCACAGATCGTGAAGCTTAGATGCTGTTCACGTCGAGCGGGATGCCGGGGCCGAACGTGGTCGAAACGGCGCCCTTCGTGATGTAGCGGCCCTTCGAGGAGCTCGGCTTGAGGCGCACGATCTCTTCGAGGGCTGCGCCGATGTTCTCGTTCAGCTGCTCGGCGGTGAAGGATGCCTTGCCGACGACGAAGTGCACGTTGGAGTGCTTGTCGACGCGGAACTCGATCTTTCCGCCCTTGATGTCGGAGACTGCCTTCGCGACGTTGGGCGTCACGGTGCCGGTCTTCGGGTTCGGCATGAGGCCTCGCGGGCCGAGGACCTTACCGAGACGACCGACCTTACCCATGAGCTCCGGGGTCGAGACGGCGGAGTCGAACGAGGTGTAGCCGGCGGCCACCTTCTCGATGAGCTCGTCGCCACCAACCTCGTCGGCGCCTGCAGCGATAGCCGCCTCGGCGGCCGGGCCGGTTGCGAACACGATGACGCGGGCGGTCTTACCGGTACCGTGCGGCAGGATGACGGTGCCGCGCACCATCTGGTCTGCCTTGCGCGGGTCGACACCGAGCTTGAGGGCAACCTCAACCGTGGAGTTGAACTTGGCGGAGCCGGTCTCCTTCGCGAGGGTGACGGCTTCGGTGGGGGTGTAGAACTTGTCGGCTTCGATCTTCTCGGCCGCGGCCCGATAGGCCTTTGACTTCTGTGCCATTTGAATCTCCTGTACAAAAATTTGAGAGTGTGGTGCGAGCCTGGCTGGCTCTTCCACGTACTGCTGGGTGGCGGGATGCCGGGTGGTGAGGGTTACGCCTCGACCGTGATGCCCATGGAACGGGCGGTTCCGGCAATGATCTTCGATGCCGCGTCGAGGTCGTTGGCGTTGAGGTCAACCATCTTCGTCGTGGCGATCTCGCGAACCTGCGCCTGGGTGAGCTTCGCAACCTTGACGGTGTGCGGGGTGCCACTGCCCTTGGCAACGCCGGCTGCCTTCTTGATGAGCTCCGCCGCCGGCGGGGTCTTCAGGATGAACGTGAATGAGCGGTCGTCGTACACGGTGATCTCAACCGGGATGACGTTTCCGCGCTGGGCTTCCGTCTGGGCGTTGTACGCCTTGCAGAACTCCATGATGTTAACGCCGTGCTGGCCAAGCGCCGGCCCGATGGGCGGTGCTGGGTTCGCGGCGCCGGCCTTGATCTGAAGCTTGATCAGACCGGTAACCTTCTTCTTCGGTGCCATTGTTCTTCCTTCTTATTGATGTTCGAGCAGCCACGAGGGCATGCTCTCCCGAGGGCCCGGACGGGCCCCGGTGGACTTAAAGCTTGGTGACCTGGTCGAAGCTGAGCTCGACCGGGGTCTCACGTTCGAACAAGGACACCAGCACGATGAGCTTGCCGCTCTCCGGCTTGATCTCGTTGATGGAACCGGGCAGGCCCGCGAACGAGCCTTCCTTGATGGTGATGGTCTCGCCGATCTCGAAGTCGATCTCGGCGGGCAGCACGCGGGACGCGGCCTTGCCGCCCTGTCCGCCGCCGGTCTTGATGCTCGGAGCCTCAGTGATCTCGACGAGGCTCTTCAGCATGCCGAAAGCCTCTTCGAAGCGGAGCGGGGTGGGGTTGTGCGAGTTGCCGACGAAGCCTGTGACTCCGGGGGTGTGGCGCACAACGGACCAGCTGTCCTCGTTGAGGTCCATGCGAACAAGAACGTAGCCGGGGATGCGCACGCGGGTGACCATCTTGCGCTGGCCGTTCTTGATCTCGACGACGTCTTCCATCGGAACCTCGACCTGGTAGATGTAATCTTCCATGGCCAGCGACTGCTTGCGGTTCTCGATGTTCGACTTCACGCGGCGTTCGAAGCCGGCGTAGGAGTGAATGACGTACCACTTGCCCGGCTGGAAGCGCAGTTCCTTACGGAACTCGTCGTACGGGTCCTCCGGGGTCTCCTCGGCTGCTGCCTCGTCGGCGGCTTCGGTCTCGACGTCCACCTCGTCCTCGACGGCCTCTGCGGCAGCCTCGGCTTCATCGGCGGAGTCGATGTCGAGGGCGTCATTGACGACCTCGTCAGCTTCGGGATCGGTGGCCTCGGCCAGGGCGTCCAGCGCGGCGTCGAGGTTGTCTTCGACGTTGGCGTTGGGGTCGATGATGTGCAGGGCTGCGTGCTCGGCAGGCTCTACGGCGCCTTCTTCTTCGGCGAGGATGTTGCCTTCCTGCGCCTCATCCTCGTCAGAGGACTGCTCTGCGGCGGTGGCCCAGTCGACGTCGCCGTGTTTCGTCTCAGTCACTAAATCTCAGTCCTTATCTATCGAACCGGCACGAATACGGTGCCGATTCAGAGTTGCCATGAAAATCACGCGGGATGCGCCGGCCGTCATGCGCTCTAGCCTGACGGCGTTCCGAACACATACGTCACGACGAGCGCGAACACCCAGTCGAGACCCGAAACCAGGGCCATCATGATGACCACGAAAACCAGCACGACGCCCGTGTAACTCAGGAGCTCCTTGCGGGTCGGCGTGACAACCTTGCGGAGTTCAGCCAGAACCTGCTTGATGAACAGGGTCAGCCGAGCGAACGGTCCGCGCTTGGATTCGCGGGCGATTCTCGCGTTGGCAACGATTTCCTCACTGGGTTCGTCGATAACTGTTCGGGCCACCTGTCACACCTTTCATGGGCCGACGGAAATACCACCGACTTGCAGGGCGGACAGGACTCGAACCTGCAACCTGCGGTTTTGGAGACCGCTGCTCTACCAATTGAGCCACCACCCTAGGAATGAAATCCCCACCACCCTGTCGCGCGCCTTCCCCGTCGTCAGACGAAAAAATGGGCGCAAAAAAGCATGGCAGATTTCAACTACCTCGATCAAGTCTAGGTCACTCCGGCACCGCTGTAAAGCCGAGCCGGGCCTGTGCCGGACCGGACCTCCCCCCTATGCTCGTATCGTGGCCCACGAACTCAAGCGAATCTCCACCCGTGTCGGCTCCATTGCGGAGTCGGCAACCCTCAAGGTCGACGGCAAGGCCAAAGCGCTCCAGGCGGCCGGTCGTCCCGTCATCAGCTACGCGGCCGGCGAGCCGGATTTCCCGACCCCGGAGCACATCGTCGAGGCCGCGCTGGCCGCGGTGCGGGACCCGAAGAACTACCGCTACACGCCCGCGGCCGGCCTGCCCGAACTCCGGGAGGCCATCGCCGCCAAGACTCTCCGCGACAGCGGCCTGGAGGTATCGCCCGGCCAGGTCGTCGTGACCAACGGCGGCAAGCAGGCGGTCTACCAGGCCTTCGCGACGCTGCTCGACCCGGGCGACGAGGTGCTCGTGCCGACGCCGTACTGGACCACCTACCCCGAGTCGATCCGGTTGGCCGGCGGCGTGCAGGTGGACGTGTTCGCCGGCAGCGACCAGGGCTACCTCGTCACCGTCGAGCAGCTCGAGGCCGCCCGCACGCCCCGCACGAAGGTGCTGCTGTTCGTGTCGCCATCCAACCCCACCGGGGCCGTCTACTCCCCCGAACAGACCAGGGCCATCGGCGAGTGGGCCGAGGAACACGGGCTCTGGGTCATCTCGGACGAGATCTACCAGAACCTCACCTACGACGGCGTGCGCGCCGTCTCGATCGTCGAGGCCGTTCCGGCGCTGGCAGACCGCACCATCCTGGTCAACGGCGTCGCCAAGACGTACGCCATGACCGGCTGGCGCCTGGGCTGGATGGTCGGACCCGCCGATGCGATCAAGGCCGCGGCCAACCTCCAGTCGCACCTGTCGTCCAACGTCTCGAACATCTCCCAGCGGGCGGCCATCGCCGCCCTGAACGGGCCTCAGGATGCCGCGCTCGCGATGCGCGACGCCTTCGACCGGCGGCGCAAGATCATCGTGGCCGAGCTGAACAAGATCCCCGGCATGCTCACGCCGACGCCGCAGGGCGCCTTCTACGTCTACCCCGACGTGTCCGGCCTGCTCGGGCGCACCTGGGGCGGGGTGACCGTCACCACCTCGCTGGAACTGGCCGACCTCATCCTCGACCAGACCGAGGTCGCCGTCGTTCCCGGCGAGGCCTTCGGCCCGAGCGGCTACCTGCGCCTCTCCTACGCCCTCGGCGACGCGCCCCTGGTCGAGGGCATCCAGCGCCTCCAGCGCCTCTTCGCCTGAAAACCCCGCCCCTCCCAGGCCCCCAAGCCCCTCCCAGGCCCCTGAGGGGTCGCCTATCGACCTTCCCGGGGCCGATGAAGGTCGATTTGCGACCCCTCACGGCGGCGAACCGGGATTCTGTGGGATTCTGGGCGCATGACATCCTCCGCCCCCGTCGTGCGGGTTCGCGACCTGCGCAAGTCCTACGGCAGTGTCGACGCCGTCAGCGGGATCAGCTTCGACATCCACCCCGGGGAGACGTTCGCCCTGCTCGGCCCCAACGGCGCGGGGAAGAGCACGACGATCGAGATCCTCGAGGGCTATCGCGACCGCACCTCGGGCGAGGTGAGCGTGCTCGGCGTCGACCCGCGCCGCGCGGGGCTCGGCTGGAAGGCACGCCTGGGCATCGTCCTGCAATCCGCCACGGAGAGCGGCAACGTCACCGTGACCGAACAGCTCACGCACTTCGCCGGCTTCTATCCGAACCCACGCCCCGTCGGCGAGGTCATCGAGGCCGTGGGCCTCCAATCGAAGGCGAAGACCCGCATCGGCAAGCTCTCCGGCGGGCAGCGGCGCCGGGTGGATGTCGCGCTCGGGATCGTCGGACGGCCGGAGCTGCTCTTCCTGGACGAACCGACCACGGGTTTCGACCCCGAGGCGCGCCACCAGTTCTGGGACCTCGTGCGCCGGCTCAAGGACGAGGGAACCACCATCCTGCTCACCACCCACTACCTCGACGAGGCCGCCCGGCTGGGCGACCGAGCCGGGGTGATCAACGAGGGCCGGCTCATCGACATCGGCGCCATCGACGAGATCGGCGGCGCCGAGGCACGCGTGCCGCTCGTGCGCTGGCGGGACGAGACCGGCGCCCTCCGCCAGGCGCGCAGCCAGGAACCCGCCCGGGTCGTCGCGGAGCTCGTCGCGGCGCTGGGCCGGGAACCGGGCGACCTGGAGGTCATCCGGCCGAGCCTGGAAGACGTGTACCTCGGCCTCGTCCGCGGCGCGCGTCCGGAGACCGAGAACAACCGCGAAACGGAGGTCCACGCATGAGCGCGAGCAGCACAGCCACCTCCGCACCTCGCGGCGGCCTGGGGCGCATCCTGCGGCTCGGCGCCTCCCGGGTGGGGTACGAAACGCGGGTCTATTTCCGCTCGCCGGACAGCGTGTTCTTCACGTTCCTGTTCCCGTTCATCATGCTCGGCATCTTCACGGCGGCCTTCGGCGCGGCCGGCAACATCGGAACGGCGCCGGACGGCAGCGGGGGCATCAGCGTCGGCGCGTACTACCTGCCCGGCATGCTCGCCGCCGGGATGCTGCTCTCCGGCGTGCAGAACCTGGCCGTCGACATTGCCGGGGAGAAATCCGACGGCACGCTCAAGCGCCTCGGCGGCACCCCACTGTCCCCGCTGAGCTATTTCATGGGCAAGATCGGGCAGGTCCTCGTCACCGGCATCCTCCAGGCCGGCCTGCTGCTGCTCGTCGCCCGCTTCCTGCTGGACATCGAGTTGCCGAGCGAGCCGGAGACGTGGCTGACCTTCGCGTGGGTGTTCCTGTTCGGCGTCATCACCAGCGCCTTCCTCGGGATCGCCCTCTCGTCGCTGCCCCGTTCCGGTAAGAGCGCGACGGCCGTGGTCATCCCGATCGTGCTGATCCTGCAGTTCATCTCGGGCGTTTACCTGCAGTTCTACGCTCTGCCCGAATGGATGCAGAACGTCGCCAGCCTGTTCCCGCTGAAATGGATGGCGCAGGGCATGCGCGCCGTGTTCCTGCCGGAGGGCTTCGCCTCCCTCGAACCGTCCGACTCATTCGACCTCCCGCTGGTCGCGCTCAACCTGGCCGTCTGGCTCGTCGTCGGGCTCGTACTCAGTCGGCTCACCTTCCGCTGGATCCGCCGCGACAGCTGACCGCGCGCCCTCATCGCCCCCTCACGCGGCAATTCGACCGGTTACAGGTGCACGCCCACGAGCACGGGTTCCGGCTGCAGGATGACACCGAACTCGGCCTGCACGCGGCCCTGCACGTAGCGGGCGAGTTGTGCGATTTCGTCGGCGGTCGCAGCGCCGGTGTTCGTAAGGGCGAGCGTGTGCTTGCTCGACACCGCAGCGCGCGAGCCGGGCAGCCGGAACCCGCGGGAGATCCCCGCGTGCTCGATCAGCCAGGCCGCGCTGAGCTTCACCAGACGCACCGTGCCCCCCGCTCCGGGGATCGGCCCGACACCGGCGTAGTCGGAGAGCGGAATGACCCGGTCGGGCATCTCGTCCAGGGGCCCGATCGGCCAGCGCGGGGCATCCCCCGGCAGGGTCCGCCCGAACGTCTCGGTCACGATCGGATTCGTGAAGAACGACCCCGCGCTCCACGTGTCGTGGTCGCTCGCGTCGAGCACCATCCCCTTCGACGCGCGCAGGGCGAGCACCGTGTCGCGCAGCGTGGACAGGGGGACGCGGTCCCCGAGCTGCACGCCGAGCGCCCCGGCAAGTTGCCCGTAGGCGACCGGGGCGCTGAGCGCGCTGCCCAGCACGGATGCCTCGGCGCTCGTGTCCTGCAGGTCCAGTTCGATCGCGAGCACGACGCCCCGCAGCCCCTGCTTGAGCACGGACGTGCGGTAGCCCAACTCGAGCTCACCCGCCTCCATCCGGCGGCGTGCGCCCGTCTCGTAGTCGAGGAAGTCGATGGCGACCAGGCTGGAGCCGAGCTCCTGGCCGTAGGCGCCGATGTTCTGCACCGGGGCCGCGCCGGAGGAACCGGGAATCCCGGAGAGCGCCTCGATGCCCGCCCACCCGCGCGCCACGGCCTGCGCGACGACGCTGTCCCACGGTTCGCCGGCCTGCACACGCAGGCGCACCCGGTCCCGGTCCGGCGCGGACGAGCTGACCTCGATGCCCCGGGTGATCACGCGGATCACGGTCCCGCCGAAGCCCTCATCGCCGGCGACGGTGTTCGAGCCGCCGCCCAGGAGCATCCAGTCGTCGTCGGAGGACCAGGCCGCCAGGGCCGCATCGACGAGCTCCTGCTCCGTGGCCGGCGCGACCATGCGGGCTGGAACACCGCCGACGCGCATGGTGGTCAGCTGGGACAGGGGAACGGGATCGGTCATCGGCATGGGGCTCAGGCGAGGCTGACGCGCGCCTGCGCCTTGCCGAGGACGGTCTGGTCGTTGAACGTGACGGTCAGGTCGATGCGGGCGACCCGGGCTTCCGCGTCGATGACGCCGACCCTGGCGACGACGGTGACGACCGCGCCGTCAACCGGGTCCACCAGCACCGGGCGGGTGAAACGCACCTGGTAGTCCACGATGCGCGCGGGGTCGCCGACCCAGTCGACGACCGGCTGCACGGCTAATCCCATGGTCAGCATGCCGTGCGCGAGTACGCCGGGCAGGCCGACGGAGACGGCGACGTCATCCCGGTAGTGGATGGGGTTGAAGTCGCCGGATGCCCCGGCGTAGCGCACGAGGGAATCGCGGGTCAGCGCAAAGCTGCCGCCGGCGACGACGTCGCCGACGCTCAGGGACTCGAGGGCGGGTGTGGTGCTCATTCGTCTCCCCTGACAACGAGGGTGGATGTCGCCGTGACGACGTGGGCGCCGGTGGCGTCCAGAACGTTGGACTCCGCTGTGACCATCGAATGACCGCCGAGGCTCTTCACGCTCGCGACGGTCAGGGTCGCGGTGAGCTCGTCGCCGGCGACGATCGGGCGGCTGAAGCTGAAGCGCTGGTCGCCGTGCACGACCCGGCTGAAGTCGATTCCCGCCCCGGGCTCCGAGAGCAGCTGTGCCAGCGTCGCCTCCTGGACGACCACGGCGAACGTGGGCGGGGCGACGACATCGGCGTAGCCGGCCGCGCGCGCGGCCTCCGGGTCGTGGTTGATCGGGTTGGTCGCGAAGACGGCGCGGGAGAACTCGCGCACCTTCTCACGCCCGACGAGGTAGGGCGGCGCGGGCGGGAAGACCCGGCCCTGCAGTTCGGGGTTCACAGACACATCTCGAGTGTAGTTGCGCGAGGCGAAGCGGCTCCCGGCGGGCCGGGAATCGGGCAGAGTAGTGAACGTGGAATTCGTGCGCGTTCGCCTGACCGACCCGAAGGTCGACCCCCTGCTGACCGACCTGCGCCGGGAGTACGACGCCCGCTACGGCGACGGGGACTCCGTGCTCGACGCCCCGGCCGAGGCGTTCGACGCTCCGACGGGATGCTTCGTCGTGCTGCTCCATGAGGGGCGCACGGTCGCCGGCGGCGGCATCCGACGGCTGGACGCGGGCACCTGCGAGGTCAAACGCATGTGGACCAGCCCCGACCATCGCCGCCAGGGCCTCGCCAGCGTCGTGCTCGCCGAGCTCGAGTCGGTGGCCCGGGAACTCGGCTACCGGGCCGTGCGGCTGGAGACCGGCCACGCCCAGCCGGAGGCGCTCGCCCTCTACCGCCGGCTCGGCTACCGGGAGATCGGCAACTACGGGCAGTACGAAAACGCGACCGGGTTCGAGCGTTCGCTCGCCGGCGACGAAGCCTGATCCACGGGCCGCCGGCACCCGGCATTGGCCTGCGGCACCCTCTGGCGGTAGCGTTGGCATCGCGATGCATAACAAACTAGTCCCCCACCCCGACGTGCCGTTCGACCTCCCCACCGCCGAACGCATTCACGCCGCCGTCGCTCACTACGGTGAGCAGACAGTGATCGACAACTCGATCGCCCTCCTCCGCGGCAAGAACGCCGGCAAGGATTTCCTTCTGTACGCCGGCGGGAAACACGCGCTCGGCATCCTCGACGGTGCCCCTGCCCTGTACTGGCCTGAGCTGTGGGGAGCCCGCGCACTCCTGTACGTGTGGAGCGACGCCGCCGCCCCGTATGTCGTCGTCGGCCTCACCAACCAGGCCTGGCGCGTGCGCGAAATGTGCGCGAGGGTGATCCTGCTCCGCGGCCTCCAGGTCGCCCCCAAGCTCGTGCGGATGACCACCGACGAGGTGCCGCGCGTCCGCGCCGCCGCCCTCCACACACTCGCAGCCCAGGGCACGGCCGAACACCTCGAGGCCATCACCGCGCGGCTCCGCGACCCCGACAAGGACGTCCGCCGGGCGGCGCAGCAGGCCCGCGACGAACTCACGTCCCGGCTGAAACTCCCCACGGAGCAGACGCCCACCGGTGAGTAGCCCCTTCGAGCGCTACGTCGCCATCGGCGACAGCTTCACCGAAGGCGTCGGCGACGAGCTGCCGGGCGGCCAGGTGCGCGGCTGGGCCGACCTTGTCGCGCTCGGGCTCGCCGAGGCGTCCTCCACGCCGGTCGCCTACGCGAACCTCGCCATCCGGGGCAAGCTGCTCGGCCCCATCGTGGCGGGCCAGCTGGAGCCGGCCCTGGCCCAGGCCCCCGACCTGGTGAGCATCTGCGGCGGGG
The DNA here is from genome assembly GCF_004403955.1 of Cryobacterium sp. TMT1-2-1. NCBI lineage: Bacteria > Bacillati > Actinomycetota > Actinomycetes > Micrococcales > Microbacteriaceae > Cryobacterium > Cryobacterium sp. TMT1-2-1. Next base: position 21,474 of record NZ_SOHC01000022.1, on the reverse strand, counting down.
GCAACGACCTGATGCGTCCGCGGGTCGAGATCCCCTACATCGTCGACCTGCTCGCCGTCGTGGTCGACCGCGCGATCGCCCAGGGCGCGCACGTGGTGATGCTCAGCGGGGCGAACCCGTCCCGGCACCTGCCGATGGGCGCGCTTATCCAGCGCCGCGGCGACCTGCTCGCGGATGCCTGCAGGGTGGCGTTCACCCGGCCCGGCGTCACACTCGTCGACAACTGGGCCGACCCGGAACTCGAGGAACGCCGCTTCTGGTCGGCCGACAAGCTGCACCTGAATTCGCGCGGACACACCCGAATCGCCTCTCGCGTGCTCGAGGCGCTCGACCTGGCGGTCCCGGGGGGCTGGGGCACGGATGCCTCCGCAGAGGCCCCGGCGGACGAGCGGGTGCAGGGCACCGCCGCCTACTACCGTGAGTTCGTGTTGCCGTGGATCGGACGCCGGCTCACCGGACGCTCGTCCGGCGACGGGCGTCCGCCGAAGCGGCCGGTCCTGGAACCGGTCGATCTCGGCTGACCGGCGGCGCGAGCGCTAGTCGGTCGCGCCGCCGGCGCGCCCCTCCATCATTTCCTTGAACTTGCGCAGGTCCTTCTTGACGACGTGGTCGTCGACGCCGAAGATCGCGCCGGTCTTCTCGAGCAGCCCCTCGGCCACCCAGTCGAGCCTCACCGTGACCCGGCACGACGCGTCGGACAACGCATCGAAGGACACCATCCCGGCGTGCGTCTCATCCCCGCCGACACTGGTCCAGGCGATGCTCTCATTGGGCCGTTGTTCCATGACGGCGTCGAATTCGCGCTCCACCCCGCGGATGCTCACCTTCCAGTGCGAGCGGGTGTCGTCGATCTTCGTGACCGAGTCGACGAAATCGAGGAACTCGGGAAGCGACTCGAGACGGGTCCACCGCGCGTAGGCCCGCTCAACGGGAACGTCAAGGTCGATTTTTTCGGTAACTCGCGCCATTTCATCCTCCAGAATTGTCTTCGCGCCGGCCCTCGCGGCCTGGCCGCACCGGGGATCCGGATCCGCCGGCGACCCGGCGCCCGATGGGAGCAACCACGGCACCGGCGCGCGACCGTACGCCCGACGCAGCGACTATGCGCCACGCAGGCGCAAAAGTCCACCCCCTGGACCGGATTCCCGGGCCTTGGTAGTGTTCCTGCAGATAGGGGTGCTCCCCGAATTCCGGCCCTTAGACCCTAATGAGAGGGTTCCCAATGCGGCCGGAAGAGAAGCACACCTCTCGGGGGTAGGACATCGTCGGGGTGACCTGCCCCCTTATCCCGGCCCGAGCCAGGCGAGTTCCGGGTTCAGCCGCGCGCCTCGTGCCGCGCGCCTCGCGCGACCGGCGACAGCAAGGAAAAAGTCCCGAGATGTTCGAACCTCGGGACTGTGGTAGCGGGAGCGGGAATTGAACCCGCGACACCACGATTATGAGCCGTGTGCTCTAACCAACTGAGCTACCCCGCCACGACCTGTCGGCTGCTTCCAGCCTTCAAGCCTGAGCCCCCTGTGGGAATCGGACCCACTACCTCTTCCTTACCAAGGAAGTGCTCTACCAATGAGCTAAGGGGGCACAGCTTCCCACGTTCGGAAGCCTGCCGCGTTTTTGGCAACCGTAAAAGATTATCACCCATCCGGCCGCCCTGTGACCGCTCGGCCGTTTCCGGGCGGACGGAGAAAACTCCGGCGCCGGCCTACTTCACCGAACCGGCCGTCAACCCCCCGACGATGTACTTCTGGAGGTACAGGAACAGCGCCATGACGGGCAGCGCCGCGAGCACCGCGCCGGCCGAGAAGGCACTCCAGTCGGCGTAGTTCGGGTTGGAGACGAGGCGGTAGAGCCCCACGGCGAGGGTCTGCTTCTCCGGGTCGACGAGCAGCACGCTGGCGAGCACGAAGTCGTTCGTGGTGCTGATGAACGACAGCAGGGAGACGACGGCCAGGATCGGGGCGACCAGGCGCAGGATGATCGTGAAGAAGATGCGCGCGTGGCTCGCGCCGTCGATCTTGGCGGCCTCGTCGATGGATGCCGGAATCGTGTTGAAGAATCCGTACATCAGGAAGGTGTTCACGCCCAGCGCGCCACCCAGGTACACCATGATCAGGCCGATCTGGGAGTTCAGCCCGATCGCCGGGAAGATGTCCCCGATCGTGCTCATCAGCAGGAAGATCGCCACAACCCCGAGCAGTTGCGGGAACATCTGCACGAGCACGATGGTCAGCAGGCCGGTCCGGCGCCCGGTGAAGCGCATCCGCGAAAAGGAGTAGGCGGCGAGAGCGCCGAGAAAGACGCTGCCGAGCGCCGTGATTCCCGCGATCATCAGGGTGTTCCCGAACCAGGCTGCGTACGGAGCCTCCGGCGTGTTCAGGATGCGCACGTAGGCGTCGAAGCCGATTTTCGAGAAGAGCGCGTTGGAGCCGGTGAGCGTGCCGTGCGGGTTCAGGGACGCCGACAACACGTAGAGCAGCGGGAACGTCGAGAACACGACCATGACCAGGCCGACCACATGCCGCCAGCCGGTCGACGCGAACCAGCGCTTGAGGGTGAACGGGCGCTTGACCGGGACGAAGCCGGTGGCCTCCGCGGTCGTGCGGGTTGTCGTTTTCATTAGTTGAGATCCTCCAGCGCCTTTGTCTTCCTGAAGCTGATGATCGAGATGACAGCAACGAGGATGAAGATGATGATCGAGAACGCACTCGCCAGGCCGTAATCCCGGGTTTGCCCGGTGAACGCCACCTTGTAGACCATCGAAATCAGGATGTCCGTGGCACCCACGTTCACGCTGGCTTCCGCATCGCGCGGCCCGCCCCCGGTGAGCATGTAGATCAGGTTGAAGTTGTTGAAGTTGAACGCAAAGGACGCGATCAGCAGCGGTGCCACCGAGACGAGCAGCAGCGGCAGCTTGATCAGGCGGAAGACGGCCCACGGGCTGGCCCCGTCGACTGTCGCTGCCTCCTGCAACTCCTCCGGGATCGACTGCAGGGCACCGGTACAGACGAGGAACATGTACGGGAAGCCGAGCCACAGGTTGACCAGGAGGATGCTGAACTTGGCCAGCCACTCGTTGGTGAGCCAGGGTATCTGCGCGCCGCCGAGCAGCACCTGGTTGATGAATCCGAAGCTCTCGCTCAGCATTCCGGCCCAGACGAGCGCGGAGAGGAACGCGGGGAACGCGTACGGCAGGATCATCGCGACGCGGTAGAACTTGCGCCCCTTCATCCGGAGGTCGTTGAAGACGATCGCGAGGAAGAGCCCGAGCAGGAACGTGGACGCCACGGAGATGCCGGCGAAGAAGAACGTCCAGATGGTCACCGAGACCAGCGGGCCACGGATTCCCTCGTCGGTGAAGGCGCGCACGAAGTTGTCGAAGCCGACATTGATCCGCCAGCCCGGGAGCATCTCCTCACCGTCGGGTGAGGTGAAGGCGCCCTCGCCCGTGTCGGAGTAGACCACGCCCGTCCCGGTGTTCGTCATCGTTCCGGCCTGCTCGTCGTAGACGAGGGTCGACAGGTACAGGTAGGCGTTGCGGCCGTCGGGCGTGCGCAGGCTTCCGTCGTTGGGGTCCTCGGAGTACGGGACCGCCATCTTCGTGATCTCATCGGTGCGCGCGACGACGTCCTGGAAGCTCAGGGATGTGTATCCGGCGGCGGCGACGGCCTTGCCGCCTTCGACGGTCGCGTCACTGACCCGCTGCAGCGGCTCGTCGTTGCTGCCGATGCTCACGTCGCCGTCGGGGTCGGTGACGAGCAGGCTGAGCGTGCCGACCCGGTCGACCACGGTCACCGCGTAGGTGGGCGAGTCCGGCACTCGCTCCAGCGCGGAGCTCATCAGCGCCGAGACGGCCTGGTCCTTGTCGCTGTTGTGACCGGTGCTGTAGTTCGTGAAGCCGATGTAGGCGGTGTAGCCGACGGCGAAGATCTGGAAGATCACCAGGAAGATGACACCGGGGGTGAGGTATTTGGCGGGCAGTTTGCCCGGCGAGAAGTAGATCCAGTTGACGATGAGGGTGACGGCGAGCACGAGGCCGAACACGATCCACTGGCCCTTGGCGAAGAGCACGAAGAGCGCATACAGGGCGATGGCATCGACGAGGCCGAGCAGGATGATCTTGACCAGGATGGCCTTGAGGCCGGCCGAGGCCGCCTCGGCTATCCGTGCGGCCTGTCGCTGGCGCCTGGTCGGCTTCTCTTCGTTGGCGACGTCTTCGTCGGTGATGATGCTCATGTGCCTGGTATCCCTAGCCTTCAACCTGCCAATAACGAATCCCCGGGCGGATGCGCGTACGCATCCGCCCGGGGAATGAGGGGGGGGTGTTAGCCGATCGCCTTCGTGACGTCAGCCGACAGCTTCGTCCAGGTGGCCGCGGGGTCGGCGCCGTTGATGACGGCCGCCTGCGCGATTCCCCAGAACTGCCAGACCTGGCCCATTGCCGGGATGGCCGGCATCGGGACGGCCTCGGCACCGACGGCCGCGAAGCCGGCGATGATCGGGTCGGCCGATGCGGCCTCGGCCGAAGCCGAGAGCGCGGGGAGGATGTTGCCGGACTTGAAGAGCTCGGTCTGGACTGCCTCGGTGCCGAGGTAGTTGACCAGGAAGTCGTTCGCGGCAACCTTGTTCTTGCTCTGCTCGCTGACGAAGAAGCCCTTGACGCCGGCAAACGGCTGGGCCGCGTCCTTGGACGGCGGCGCGATGGTGTCGACGGCGAGGTTGATGCCCGCCTCCTTCGCTGCTCCGACGTTCCACGGTCCGGTCAGCCAGAAAGCTGCCTTTCCGGTGGTGAAGGCATCCTTGGCGATGTCACCGGTGATCTCGGTGTTGAAGACGCCGGTGCCCTTCTTGCCCTGGCTGCCGAGCCAGGTCGCGAATTCCACGCCGCCCGCGTTGCCGAGCTCCAGCTTGGTCGAGTCGTAGCCACCGTCGGCGTCGGTGCCGAACACCGGTGCGCCGAACGAGGTCTGGAACGGGTACAGGTGGTACGGGTTGCCGTCGGCACCCTGCTCCACGACGAACGGGTACTTGACGCCGGAAGCCGTGCCCTTGGCGATCATGTCGTCGTACGAGGTGGGTGCGGTCTTGACGAGGTCGGCGTTACGCAGCAGCGCCAGGTTCTCGATGGCGTAGGGGAGCATGTAGGTCTTGCCCTCGTACGTGGAGGCGTTCACCGCGACGTCGAGGAAGCCGTCTGCCTTGTCGCCGAGTTCGATCGGGGCGACGACGCCGTTGGTCACGAGCTCACCGAGCCAGTCGTGGGCGCCCATGGTGACGTCGGGCCCCTTGCCGGACGGAACCTGCTGGATGAAGTCATCCTTCAGCTTTGCGTTGTCCTTGGAGACGAGCTTGACCTTGACGCCGGTCTCGTCGGTGTACGACGCAGCGGCATCCTTCAGTGCGTCGATGCGCTCGGCGTCGACCCAGACGGTCAGGGAGCCGGAGTTCTTGGCGGGGTCCGCCTTCTCGGTGCCCGCGGAGCATCCGGCCAAAGCCAGTGTTGCGACGATTGCTACTGCACCGGCAGCGAGCAGGCCGTTCTTGTTCACCATCATTGGTGTGCCTTTCTAGAGGAACGCTGACAAAAATGCAAGCGATTACATGTATAGCCCGTCATTGAGGGATTGACAACTCAACAAAATACAATCGGTACCAGTTCGTTATTTTGACCGGAATTCACCTCTATGCAAACGCTTCCATGATGGTCCGGATGCCGTAAAGTCTTCCTCATGACAGGCTCAGAGTGGTGGAGAACCGCCGTTATTTACCAGATCTATCCGCGCTCGTTCGCTGACGCGAACGGCGACGGCATGGGAGACCTCGCCGGCATCACCGGCCGCCTCCCCGATTTGCAGGAACTCGGGATCGACGCCATCTGGCTGTCGCCGATGTACACCTCCCCGCAACGCGATGCCGGCTACGACGTCGCCGACTACTGCGACGTCGACCCGCTCTTCGGCACCCTCGGGGACTTCGACATCCTGCAGCGCACCGCCCACTCGCTCGGCATCCGGGTCATCGTCGACCTCGTGCCCAACCATTCCTCGAGCGATCACCCATGGTTCCAGGCGGCCCTCGCCGCCGGGGCCGGCAGCGAGGAGCGCGCGCACTACATCTTCCGCAACGGCCAGGGCGCGGCCGGTGAGCTTCCGCCGAATAACTGGGAGTCCGTCTTCGGCGGCAACGCCTGGACACGCGTCACCGACCCCGACGGCACGCCCGGCCAATGGTACCTGCATCTCTTCGACAGCACCCAGCCCGACTTCGACTGGGACAATCCCTGGGTGCGCGAGCAGTTCCGCGACGTCCTGCGCTTCTGGCTTGATCGCGGAGTCGACGGATTCCGCGTCGACGTCGCGCACGGCATGATCAAGGCCGCCGGCCTCCCGGACTACACCAAGCCGGCCGTCGGCGGAAGCATGGGCGGCGGCGGCGGCCTCGAGCCCGGCATCAGCTCGGAGCCTGCGGACTCGCCGCCGTACTGGGCCCAGGACGGCGTGCACGACATCTACCGGGACTGGCGCATCATCCTCGACGAGTACCCCGGCGAGCGGATCCTCGCGGCCGAGGCCTGGGTCGACCCGCTCGCCCGGGTCGCCGAGTGGGTGCGCCCGGATGAGATGCACCAGGCCTTCAACTTCGCCTACCTCGAGACGCCGTGGCAGGCACCGGCGCTCCGCCGGGTCATCGACGAGTCCCTCGCTGCCTTCGGGGCGGTCGGGGCGCCGAGCACCTGGGTCCTGTCCAACCACGACGTTGTGCGCCACGCGACCCGGCTGGCGCTGTCCGGAGACAACCTGCAGGGCCATGGCATCGGTCCGAACACGGTCGGACTGCCCGACCCGGCCGTCGGCCTGCGCCGCGCCCGCGCCGCCACCGCGCTCATGCTGGCCCTCCCCGGCTCAAGCTACCTCTACCAGGGCGAGGAGCTGGGCCTGCCCGAGGTGGTCGACCTGCCCGACCACGCCCGCGAAGATCCGACCTGGTTCCGCACCGGCGGGGAGCGCTACGGCCGCGACGGCTGCCGCGTGCCCATCCCCTGGCAGGCGGAGGCGCCGTCCTACGGGTTCGGCCCGTCGGAGGCCAGCTGGCTGCCCCAGCCGGCCGAGTGGGCGCACCTCGCGCGCGACCAGCAGGAGGGCGTGCCCGGTTCGACGCTCGAGCTCTACAAGCTCGCCCTGCGGTTGCGCCGGGAGCAGTCGCTTGCCCTGGGCGGGGTGGAGTGGCTGGACGGCTTCGGGGACGCGGTCGTCGCGTTCCGGAACGGCGACGTGCTGGTCCTCGCGAACACCGGGGCGTCTCCCGTGGTACTCCCCGGCGGTGAGGTCCTGCTCTCCAGCGACACCCTGACCGGGCGCACCCTTCCCGGCGACACCACCGCCTGGCTCCGCGCGTAGGTCGCCCCCGGGCGCCCGTCCACGTTGAGTTGCGGACAAAGTACCTTCACTTCGCCAACGAAGGTACTTTCTCCGCGACTCAGTCGGAGAAGTCCGTGGTGGAGTGAGGGTGCGCGCTGGGCGCAGGGCGCTGGACGCGCTGGCGCGCGAACCTAGTTCGTGTTGGCGTAGAGCCACTCGAGCGGGTCGACGTGGGTGCCGTTCAGGCCGCCGCGTCGAATCTCGAAGTGCAGGTGCGGGCCGGTCGACATGCCCGTGTCGCCGGTCTTGCCGACCACCTGGCCGACCTTGACCACGTCACCGACCTTGAAGAGCATCGAGCCGTGGATCATGTGCGCGTAGACGCTGGAGACCAGTTCGCCGTCGATCATGTGGTCGATGACCATGTGCACGCCGAGGCTTCCCTCGCCGTCGATGGCCTGGCTCACGACGCCGTCGGCGATCGACTGGATGGGCGCGCCGATACCGGGGTTGAAGTCCTGGCCGCGGTGGTTGCTCGAGCAGCCGGCGCAGTCGCGGAAGCCGAACTTTGAGCCGATGTGCACGCCAACGGCGAAGGGCCACTGGATGGTGCCGTTCGGGTTGTTGGTGAAGGTCGCTTCCATCCGGATGCCGCTGGCCGCAGCAACCTCGGCGATGGTCTGCGCCTTGTAGCCGTCGCGGTTGACCGTGATGGTGTCCGTCCCGCTGGCGCGAGCCAGCATCTGGGCCGGTTCGCCGTTCGTCGATCGCTGCGCGTCGAAGGCGGCGGCCTGCACGTCGGCCGAGGACAGCAGCGCTTCGGCCGGCAGGGAGGTGGAGACCGCCATCAGGGCAACGAAGGCCATCGCGGCCACGGTGAGGCTCTTCGCGGCCATCGTGCGTGCCCGGTCGCCGGCGGGCCGGACGGGCGGGGTCGCGGCGCGGACCGTCGGCGAAAAGGACGCGGGGGCCGGGGCCGGCTCGGCGGGCGGCGCAAGGAGAACAGCGGGCGCGGCAGCCCGACGTCCGGAGAATTCCTTGCGGCGGGACCTGGCCGAACGGGCCTCCTGCTCCTGCGCGCGCAGCTGGGCGCGGCTGGGCAGCGGAATCGCCGTAGACGTGGTGGTGGGGACCTCCGCCACCAGCAGTTCGAACGCCGAGACCAGGTCGCCCACCGGCGGTGCCGCGACGGCACGGTCGGATTCGGTCAGGACGGCCGGGACGAGGTCGGGTTCGCTGAGCTCGGCGCTGATCAGGAAATCGGCGACCGCAGTGAGCGGAGCGGGCGGCGCGGGCGGCGCGTCATCGTGCGCATCGGCCAAGGCGAGCGGAGCGGGCGCCGGCATCGGTGCGGGCTCGAGAGCTGCCGCTACGGGCGCGGCGGGGGCGAGGGGTGCACTGGCGAGGAGATCGCGTTCGCGCTGTTCGCGAAGCTCGCGGCGAGTGAGCGGCTGCACAGTCCCAGCGGGGTCACCCGCACCGGGCACACAGGCGTCCGGGGCTGAAGAGTGACGTGACAAAGGGCAGGACTTTCGGAGCGGCGGTCAGGTGGCGTGGAGCTCATCTTGGCCAGCGCCAAAATAACAATTGGGTCAAGGCTAGTCCTCGAGGGCCCGCAATTCCAGTCGACCCGCCCGGATGGCACCCGAAAACGGGGGTGGCGACGCCCCCGTCCGTTCACCTTCCGGACACCCGCAAGCCCCTCGGGATCCGCGTCATTCCGCGGTCTGAGACCCCGCCGAACGCGGGATCCGGTTCAGTCGTCCGCCTCGGCCGGGCGGCCCGCAAAGATCTCGGCGAGAAGCGGCTCGAAGGCGTCGTAGACGTCGGGCGCACCGGCGATGAGGAGCCCGCGGCCCTCGGGATCGCCCCCGAGCCCGCCGACCCTGGCGCCGGCCTCCCGGGCGATCAGCGCGCCCGCCGCGTGGTCCCAGGGGTTGAGTCCGCGCTCGTAATAGAGATCGAGTCGACCCGCCGCCACCCCGCACAGGTCGAGCGCGGCAGACCCCATGCGACGGATGTCCCGAACCCGGCCGATGAGCGCGCGAACGATGGTCGCCTCGTCCACCCGCCGAGAGGCACTGTAGGAGAAGCCCGTGCCCAGCAGGGCCAGCGCGAGCGGCACTCCGGTGTTGGCCTGCAGCCTTCGGTCCGCCAGGTAGGCGCCCGCGCCGGCCAGTGCCGTGAACGCCTCGCCGGTGGCCGGGTTGACGACCGCGCCGGCGAGGGCGGTCCAGGTGGCGGGGTCAGGGTCGCCCTCGACGACGGCGATGCTGACGGCGTAGGCGGGGATGCCGTAGAGGTAGTTGACGGTGCCGTCGATCGGGTCGACGACCCAGGTGAGTCCGGAGCTGCCGGCGGTGGCCTCGGACTCCTCGCCGTAGAATCCGTCGTTCGGCCGGGCCTCCGCGAGGAGCCCTCGGATGAGCGCCTCGGTTTCCCGGTCGGCGGGGGTGACGATGTCCTCGGCCGACGACTTCGTGGCGGCAACGGAGACACCCTCGTCCCGTCGGCGGCGGGCCAGGCCCGCTGCGGCGAGCGCGGTCTCGCGGGCGAGGGTGAGCAGTCCGGCTGGCACGGTCGCGGTCATGGCACCAAACTAGCCCGGCCCGGGAGAAGCACAGAAGCCCCGCCCGGGAGAAAGGCAGAAGCCCCGCCCGGGCCTCCGTGGAGGTCGGGCGGGGCTGTCATCCCGGTCACTACCGGGGCTGTGGCGAGTGCGAGATTCGAACTCACGAAGGCTACGCCGTCTGATTTACAGTCAGATCCCTTTGGCCACTTGGGTAACTCGCCAGTACGCACCCGACCATATGAGAACACGTGACCGGAGGCGCTGAATCAGAATACTAGGCTCAGGGCCCCAGTGAGAAATCAGCGGTGCGATCGGCGCGCTCCCGGCGTCGATATGATTCCTCCTGACCCCCGTCTTCAGTCCGGTTAGGAAACCCCATGGTCGGCATCGACGAGGTAGCCCGCCTTGCGGGCGTCTCCACCGCCACCGTTTCCCGCGCGCTCAGCGGCAGCGCCCACGTGTCACCGGCGACCCGGGTCAAGGTCGAAGCCGCGGCCGGGGAACTCGGCTACGTCGTGTCCTCCACCGCATCCAGCCTCGCGTCGGGCCGGATGAAGAACATCGGCGTCGTGGTGCCCTTTCTCAACCGGTGGTTCTTCTCCAGCGTCGTCGAGGGCGCGCAACAGACCCTCCTGCGCAACGGCTACGACCTCACCCTCTACAACCTGACCGGCGGCGGGGAAGAGCGACGCAGCGTCTTCGAGCATTTCCTGCTGCGCCAGCGGGTGGATGCCGTGATCGCGATCTCGCTCGAACTCACCGAGAACGAGGTGGCCCGCCTGCACGCGCTCGGCAAGCCCCTCGTGGGCGTGGGCGGCCCGATTCCCGGCGTGCGCACGCTCACCATCGACGATGTCGCCGTCGCGCGGCTGGCGACCGAGCACCTCCTCGCCCTCGGCCACACTCGCATCGCGCACATCGGCGGGAACAAGGCACTCGACCTCGACTTCCACCTTCCGACGAACCGCCGCATCGGGTACGAGTACGCCCTCACCGAGGCCGGGATCGACCCGTCGCCGGAGCTGTTCCAACCGGCGGACTTCACCATGCCCGGCGGCTACCAGGCCGCCAAGCAGCTCCTCGGCCGGGCGCACAACCGGCCCACCGCCATCTTCGCGGCGTCCGACGAGATGGCGATCGGCTGCATCCTGGCCGCTCGGGACCTCGGAATGGTCGTGCCGCGGGACGTCTCGGTGATCGGCATCGACGACCACGAGCTGGCGGAGTTCTTCGGGCTGAGCACGATCGCGCAGTTCCCCAAGGGGCAGGGGGAGGCAGCGGTGGGGATCCTCCTGGACCAGCTGCATCCGGGCAAGCATGACCAGGCCGGCCTCAACACCCCGATGCCGTTCGAACTCATCGTGCGCTCGAGCACGGCCCGGCCCCAGTAGCCGGTCCGGTCGCGGCTCAGGAGGTGCGCTCGTACCTCCATGGCAGAACGGTCATGTCCAGGCGATGCCTCGGGCCTTCCGCGTCGACGAGCTCCGGCGCGCCGAAGGAGACGTCGCCCTCCCAGAGGACCACGCGCGGGTCGGCGTGGAACCGCGACTCGAAGTAGTCGGGAGCGGCCGCGCGCGCCCGCGCGAGGGCGTGATCGGCGCTGTCGGCGCCCACGAGCGCGCTAAGGCTCACCCAGGTCGGCGGCGCCAGCCGGAACAGTCCCGAGGCGTGGCGCTCCAGGGCGTCCGCGGGGGAAATCCAGATGTGGTCGACGCTCTCGTCGGGGTTCAGCACAACCGGGTCGCCGGGCGCCTTCGCGTAGTAGAACCAGGTTTGGAAGCGCCTCGCCTGGGTCTCCGACGGGGTCCACCGCGCGACCGTCACCAGGGACTCGACCGTCACCGTGAGGCCGGTCTCCTCGAGCGTCTCCCGCGCCGCGGCCTGCCGGGCCGCGGCCTGCTCGTCGCCGGCCGCCACCGCCGCGGCGTCCTCCGGGTCGACGCGCCCGCCGGGGAAGACCCAGGCACCGGCAAACGACCCGCGATGATGCGGCCGTTCGAGCAGGAGCACTTCGATGCCCCGGGCGGAGTCCCGCAGGAGGATGACGGTCGCTGCCGGCTCCGCGTCGTTCGCCGGCCGGGGAGCTTCACTGGGGTGCATGTAAGCCACGATAGTAGGCTGCCGATCATGGGCAACGACGGGACATCGGGCAGGCACGGCATCGCCCGGAGCAGCCTCCTGACACGGAGGCGGCTCGCTCCCAACCCCGGTCCGATGACGCTCGACGGCACCAACTCCTACCTCATCGGCGCGCCGGGCGCCGCGTCGATCGTGGTGGTCGACCCCGGCCCGGTCGATGACGGCCACCTGGCCGCGCTGGCCGGGGCGGGCCCGGTCGAGCTCGTGCTCATCACTCACCACCACCCCGATCACACCGCCGCGAGCGAGCGGTTCGCGCGGCTGACCGGCGCCCGGGTGCGGGCAGTCGACCCCGCGTTCTGTGTCAACGGTGAACCGCTGCAGGGCGGGGAGGAGATTCGCGCGGCGGGAACTCGCATCCGCGTCATCGCGACGCCCGGCCACACGGCGGATTCCGTCTGTTTCCACCTGCCCGACGACGGGCCGAACGGCTCCGTGATCACCGGCGACACCATCCTCGGGCGCGGAACGAGCGTGATCGTTCACCCCGACGGCGCCCTCGGCCCGTACTTGCGCTCCCTGTCCACGCTGCGGGCGCTCGGACCGGCCACCGTGCTGCCCGCCCACGGCCCGTCGCTGCCCGACCTCGCGGCGATCTGCGAGGCCTACCTCGCCCACCGGCGCGAACGCCTCGACCAGGTGCGCCGATCGCTGGTCGACCTCGGGCCGGACGCGACGGTCGAGCAGGTCACCGATCGCGTGTACGCCGAGGCGGATGCCGCGGTGCGATCCGCCGCAGAGGCATCCGTTCGCGCGCAACTGGCCTACCTGCAGGAATCGGGCCACCCGCCCGGCCCGGGCGGAACTCGGTAGCATTGCAGGCATGGCAGACTCAACGTTCGACATCGTCAGCAAGGTCGACCAGATGGAGGCCGACAACGCCCTCCACCAGGCCCAGAAGGAGGTCGTGCAGCGCTACGACTTCAAGAACGTGGGGGCGTCGATCGAGCAGAGCGGCGACAAGGTGCTCATGAAGGCCACCAGCGAGGAGCGCGTCAAGGCGATCCTCGAGGTGTACGAGGCCAAGCTGATCAAACGCGGCATCTCGCTGCGCAGCCTCGACGCCGGCGAGCCGTATGCGTCGGGCAAGGAATACCGGATCGAGGCCTCCCTGAAGGCGGGCATCGACCAGGAGAACGCGAAGAAGATCAACAAGATCATCCGCGACGAGGCGCCCAAGACCGTCAAGAGCCAGATCCAGGGCGACGAGTTGCGCGTGAGCTCGAAGAGCCGCGACGACCTGCAGGCGACCATGGCGCTGCTCAAGGGCAAGGACCTCGACGTCGCCCTGCAGTTCGTGAACTTCCGCTAGCCACGCCGAAAGCCGGGGCCGGTCGAACTCCCGGGCGTGGCGGTACCGCACCGCCGGCCGCCGGCCGCGGCCCGGTAGGCTCACAGCAGATCCGTGAGTCAACCCGAGGGAGCATGATGATCGACCGCGACAGACTGGCCACCCTGCACGCCCGTGAGCTGGAGAGTTTCGCCCTGCGAAACCCCAAATCCGCCGCCGCGTACGCCGCCGCCACGCATCTCTTCGGCAAGGTGCCGATGACCTGGATGAACAAGAAGGCCGGCGGGTTCCCGCTCTATCTCGCGGGGGCACGGGGCAACCGGGTCACCGACATCGACGGGCACGAGTACATCGACTTCGCACTCGGCGACACCGGCGCCATGGCCGGGCATTCACCGCAGGCCGTGGTCGACGCCATCGGCCGTCGCATCTACGAGCAGGGCGGCCTGACCACGATGCTGCCGACCGAGGACGCCGAATGGGTCGGCGCCGAGCTCACCCGCCGGTTCGGGGTCGACCGGTGGAGCTTCTCGCTCACCGCTACCGACGCGAACCGCTGGGCGATCCGCCTGGTGCGCGCGCTCACCGATCGCCCGAAGATCCTCTTCCACAGCTACTGCTACCACGGCAGCGTCGACGAGTCGCTGATCGTCGTCGGCCCGGACGGGGAAGGCATGAGCCGCCCCGGCAACGTCGGAGCGCCGGTCGATGTCACCCAGACCAGCCGGGTGGCGGAGTTCAACGACCTCGAGGGCCTGGAGCGCCAGCTGGCGCACGAGGATGTCGCCGCCGTGCTGATCGAGCCGGCACTGACGAACATCGGCATCGTGCTGCCCGACCCGGGCTACCACGAGGCCGTGCGCGAGCTCACCCGCAAGTACGGGACGCTCCTGATCATCGACGAGACGCACACGTTCTCGGCCGGCCCGGGCGGCGCCACGAAGGCCTGGGGCCTGGATCCGGACATCGTCGTGATCGGCAAGGCGATCGGCGGCGGCATCCCGAGCGGCGCGTACGGCCTGTCCGCGGAGATCGCCGACCGGGTGCTCGGCCGCACCGACCTCGACCTCGTCGACATGGGCGGGGTCGGCGGCACGCTGGCCGGCAGCCCGCTGTCGGTCGCCGCGATGCGCGCCACCCTCGAGCACGTGCTCACGGATGACGCCTTCGACGGCATGATCGCCACCGCCACCCTGTTCACGGAGGGCATGCAGCGCATCCTGGACGAGCTGGAGCTGCCCTGGGCGATCAACCAGCTCGGCGCCCGCGCCGAGTACCGGTTCGTGAAGCCCTACCCGCGCACCGGAACCGAGGCGCACGAGGCCGCGGACGAGGGGATCGAGGACTTCCTGCACCTCTACCTGGCGAACCGGGGCATCCTGCTCACGCCGTTCCACAACATGGCCCTGATGTCCCCCGATACGAGCGCCGCGGACGTCGAGGCGCACCTCGCCGTCTTCGAGTCCGCCGTCCGCGAGCTCCTGAACCGCTAACCCCCCGATCCCCCTCGCCAATCCCCCCATCCCCCTTCGCCGAACTGTGAGTTTGGCACCTTCCCGGACCCCGGGAAGGTGCCAAACTCACAGTTCGGCGGATGAGCGGGGAGGCTATTCGGCGCGGGAGATGTTGACCATGTCGGGGCGCGGGACGACCTTGACGCGGGTGCGTCCTTCCTCGGCGCCCAGGGCGAGCTCGTGCAGGTCGAGGTTGTGCCACCCGGCGAGGTTCGTGTACCGGATTCCGCGTTCGTGCAGCAGGTCGAGGATGCTCTGCTCGGACGGAGACTCGGGCCGCCACCAGTTGCCGAGGTCGTTGATGAGGTGCCTGATGGTTTCCATCGCGTCCGACTTGGTGTGGCCGATCAGCCCGACCGGACCGCGCTTGATCCACCCGGTCACGTAGACGCCGTACATCTGCTGGTTGGCGCTGGCCGAACCGGACGACGGGGCGCCCTTCCAGAGCACCTGCCCCTCGCGGTTGGGAATGACGCCGCGCTTCTTGTCGAACGGGATGCCGGGCAGCGGCGTGCCGAAGTAGCCGACCGCCCGGTAGAGGGCCTGGATCGGCAGCTCGCGGATCTCGCCGGTCCCGACGACCCCGCCGGCGCCATCCGGCCGGGTGCGCTCGTACCGGAACGCGCCGACCCGGCCCGTGCCGTCGTCGACGACCTCGACCGGCTTCGCGAAGAAGTGCAGGTGCAGCCTGCGGCTCGCCGTCCCGGTTTCGCGCTGGCGCCACTGGTTCAGCACCTTGTCGATGACGAAGACCTGCTTGTTGCTCGCGACCGCGTCCCTGGCCGCGTCGTCGTAGTCGAAGTCCTCGTCGTAGAGCACGATGTCCACGTCGCGCAGCTCGCCCAGCTCCCGCAGTTCGAGCGGGGTGAACTTCACGGATGTCGGCCCGCGGCGCCCGAACACGTGCACGTCGGTGACCGGCGAGGCCTTGAGCCCCTCGTAGACGTTGGCCGGGATCTCGGTGGAGAGCAGGTCGTCGGCGTGCTTGGCCAGGATGCGCGCGACATCCAGCGCCACATTGCCGTTGCCGATGACGGCCACGTCCGTGGCGTCCAGGGGCCAGGTGCGCGGCACGTCGGGATGCCCGTCGAACCAGCTCACGAATCCGGCCGCTCCGTAGGAGCCCTCGAGGTCGATGCCGGGGATCTTGAGGTCGGCGTCGTGCACGGCGCCGGTGGCGAAGATCACGGCGTTGTAGTGCTTCTTCAGGTCTTCGAGGGTGATGTCCGTGCCGTAGCGCACGTTGCCGAACAGGCGGATGTCCCCGCGATCGAGCACATTCCGCAGCGCGGAGATGATGCCCTTGATCCGCGGGTGGTCGGGCGCGACCCCGTACCGGACCAGGCCATAGGGCGCCGGGAGGTGGTCGAACAGGTCGATCGACACGTCGAAGTTCCGCTCCGCCTTGAGCAGGATGTCGGCGGCGTAGATGCCCGCGGGCCCCGCGCCGACTATGGCCAATCGCAACTTGGTCATGGGAGCCCTTCTAGCTGGATCGCTCGACGATTGTTTCGGCAAAGCGGGTCAGCGCCTTCTTGACGGATCCGGCCGGCAGGGGGCTCAGCGCCTCCACCGCGTCGCGGGCCCAGCCGTGTGCCTCGGCCAGCGTCTCCGCGGTGACCTCGTGTTCCCGCAGCGCCGCGATGGCCGCGTCGGCCGCGGCGGAGGGAGCGCCGCCGCTGGACATCACGTCTTCCTCGAGCCGGTTCACGAGGGAGGCCGCGCCCGCATCCGTTTGCGCTCGCTCCCGCAGCCGCAGGAGCGGCAGCGTCGCCACCCCGGCGCGCAGGTCGGTGCCGGGCACCTTGCCGGTCGACTCCGGCTGGGGGGACAGGTCGATGACGTCGTCGATCAGCTGGAAGGCGACGCCGATCCTTTCGCCGAACATCACGACGGGACGCTCGAGCTCGCCCGGGGCGCCGGAGAACACGATGCCAGCCTGCGCGGCGGCCGCAATGAGCGATCCGGTCTTGTCGGCGAGCACCTGGATGTAATGCTGCACCGGGTCCGCGCCGCCCTGCGCGCCGACGGTCTCGTGCAGCTGGCCGAGGACGAGGCGTTCGAAGGTGTCCGCCTGAAGGCGGATCGCGCGCTCCCCCAGCCGGGCCATGAGCTGGCTGGCCCGGGCAAACAGCAGGTCCCCGGTGAGGATGGCGACGGAGTTGCCCCACACGGTCTGCGCGCTCGGGATGCCGCGCCGCTTGTCGGCGTCGTCCATCACGTCGTCGTGGTACAGCGAGGCCAGGTGCGTGATCTCGATCGCGGTCGCCGCGGTCACCACGTCGGGCACCGAACCGCCGCCGAGGTGGGCGGTGAGGAGGGCGAGCATCGGGCGCACGCGCTTGCCGCCGGCATTCAGCAGGTAACGGCTGGTCACATTGGCGATGTCGTCGGCGAACGTGACCTCGGCGAGCAACCCGGACTCCACCTGCACGAGGCCGGCGTCGATGCCGGCGGCCAGTCCACGGTCGGCGGCCGTCGAGAAGATGCGGTCACGGAGGCCGAGTTGCGACGTCACCGACGGACTGCGGCGGATCACGGGAGCGCTCGGTTTCACTCTGTCAGCCTAAACGATTGGAACCGGGAAGAAATCAGGAGTCCGCCACGGGCGTATCCGCCGGCTTGATCCCGCGGTGCAGAGCGACGATGCCGAGGGTGAGGTTGCGGTGCGCGACCGAGACGAAACCGGCGTCCCGCAGCCAACCGGCGAGCGTGGCCTGGTCCGGCCAGGCCGCGATCGATTCGCCGAGGTAGTCGTAGGCCTCGGCGTTCGACGAGACGAGCGTGACGATCCGGGGCATCACGTGATTGAGGTAGGCGAAGTAGCCGGCGCGGATCGGCCCGAAGGGCGGCGTCGAGAACTCGCAGATGACGACGCGCCCGCCCGGCTTGACGACCCGGTAGAACTCGTCGAGCGCCTTCTTCGGCGGGGACACGTTGCGGAGTCCGAAGGAGATGGTAACGGCGTCGAACTCGTTGTCGGCGAAGGGAAGCGCCGTCGCATCCGCCTGCACGAACTCGAGGTTCGGGTTGTCGGCGTGGCGGGTGCGGCCGACCTCGATCATCCCGCCGGAGAAGTCGGCGGCGACGACGTGCGCGCCGGTTCGGGTCAGGGCGACGCTCGAGGTTCCGGTGCCGGCGGCGATGTCGAGGATGCGCTCGCCCCGTTGCGGGTTGACCGCCTTCGTCGTCGCCAGGCGCCAGAGCGCGGCGTTGCCGACCGAGAGCACGGCGTTGGTGCGGTCGTAGTGCGTGGAGACCTGGTCGAACATGGCGGCAACCTGCTTCGGCTGCTTGTTGAGGTCTGCCCTAGTCATCCATCCAGTCTAGGTCGGGCCGGGCCGCGCCGGACTCGGGCGTAGTCTGGACCCGTGAATGTGCAGGCCCTGACGGTCGAAACCACCCCGATTCCCGACATCCGTCAACTCATTCCGCTGCTCGACCGGCGCGACCCGCTGCTCTGGATGCGCCGCGGCCAGGGCCTGGCCGGCATCGGCACCGCGCTTCGGCTCGAGTTCTCCGGGCCGGGCCGCATGACGGATGCCGCACTCGCCTGGCGCCGCGTCGTGGAAGCGGCCGCGGTGACCGACCCGCTCGCCCGCACCGGCACCGGACTGCTCGCGTTCGGCGCCTTCGCCTTCGACGAGTCCTCCGCCGAGGCCAGCGTGCTGATCGTGCCGCAGGTCATCGTCGGCCGGGAGGACGGACAGTGCTGGGTGACCAGGATCTGGCCCACCGGCTCCGACGCGCCGGACATCCCGCTCGAGCTGCACCCCCTCGGCGACGAATACCGGGTCGCCCTGGGCCCCGGGTCCCTGTCGGCAGCCGGCTACCGGGCCGCGGTCGCCGAGGCGGTCGGGCGGATTGCCGCCCAGGACCTGAGCAAGGTCGTGCTCGCACGCGACCTGGCCGGACGGCTCCCCGCCGCGGCCGACCTGCGCCGGCCGATCACCGAGCTCGCGCTCGGCTACCCGGACTGCTGGACCTACGCCGTCGACGGCCTGTTCGGCTCGAGCCCGGAGACCCTGATCCGGGCCGACCACGGCGAGGTGAACGCCCGGGTGCTCGCCGGGACGATCTCGCGGGGGGCGGATCCCGTCGCCGACACCGAGGCCGCCCTGGCCCTGGCGACCTCGACCAAGGACGGCGACGAGCACGAGTTCGCCGTGCAGAGCGTGCTCCAGTCGCTCCGCCCGCACACCTCGCACATCACCACGAGCGAGATCCCGTTCACGGTGAAACTGCCGAACCTGTGGCACCTCGCGACCGACCTCGAGGGCACGCTGAGTGACGGCTCCACCTCGCTGGACCTGATCGCCGCCCTGCACCCGACCGCCGCGGTGGCCGGCACCCCCACGGCGAGCGCCCTCGCGCTCATCCGCGAACTGGAACCGTTCGACCGCGGTCGGTACGCGGGGCCGGTGGGCTGGGTCGGCGCCGATGGCGACGGTGAGTGGGCCATCGCCCTGCGCTGCGCCCAGGTCGGTCCGGACGGTGACGTTACCGCGTACGCTGGCTGCGGCATCGTGCTGGACTCTGACCCCGAGAAGGAACTCGCCGAAACCCGGATGAAGTTCCGACCGGTCGTCGAGGCCTTCGACTGACCCCGCCGCTCAGGACGCGCGGAGGCGGGCCTTTTCCGTCTTGATGTCGTAGTCCGCTTCCGGCCAGCTGAGCTCCATTCGGGTGAGCGCGTCGATCAGCAGGTGCTGCACCGCGAGGCGGGCGTACCATTTGTGGTCGGCCGGGATGACGAACCACGGGGCCGCCGTCGTCGAGGTGCGCTCAAGGGCGACCTGGTAGGCCTCCTGGTAGGCGGGCCAGTGCAGCCGCTCGTCGACGTCTCCCGGGTTGTACTTCCAGTATTTGTCCGGCCGGTCGAGCCGCTCGGCGAGGCGCGATTTCTGCTCGTCGGAGCTGATGTGCAGCATCACCTTGATGACCGTCGTGCCGTCGTCGGTGAGCTCCTGCTCGAACGCGTTGATCTCGTCATAGCGCTCGTCGATCGTCTCCAGCGGGAACAGCTCCCGCACCCGGGTGATCAGCACATCCTCGTAGTGGGAGCGGTCGAAGACACCGAACCGGCCGGCGCCGGGAAGCTGCTTGCGGATGCGCCAGAGGAAGTCGTGGGAGAGTTCGGCCTTCGTGGGCGCCTTGAAGGCGAAGTGGTCGATGCCCTGCGGGTCGGCCGCGCCGACGACGTGGCGAACGATTCCGCCCTTGCCGGAGGTGTCCATGGCCTGGAGCACGAGGAGCACCTTGCGCTCGTCCCCGTCCTGGCTGCCGGCGAAGAACATCTCCTGCTGGTGACGGAAGATGCTGGCGCCCTTCCGCAGCGCCTCGACCGAGTGCTTCTTCTTGCCGTCGAAGCCGGGGGTCGACGTCGTGTCGACGTCGGCGAGGCTGAATCCCGGATTCACGCGGAGCGAGTCGATCGGGTCGCCCGTCCAGAACTTTTCGATTTTCGCCTTCGCGCCCATGCCGAGCCCCTTCGTCCAGGTCATTCCGTCCGTGGTCAATCCGCCAACACTACAGCGGGCACCGGTGCAGGCGGCTACCGGGCGAGCGGAACTTCGAGGATGCTCGGGCCGCGAGGGGGACCGGTCAGCGCCCGTTCGAGCTCGCTCCGGGTCGCCGCGCGGCTGTACTCCCAGCCGTAGGCCGAAGCCAGCGCGGACAGGTCGACCCGCTGCGGCGTGAACAGCACGCGGTCGAGGGCCGCGGCCGGAGCCGATGCGGCCACCTCGAGGCCGTCGAAGATACTGCCTCCCCCGTCATTGCCCACGATGACCTGCAGGCGGGGCAGCGGCTCCCCCGGCGCCAGGAGCAACGATCCGGCGTCGTGCAGGAGGGCCAGGTCGCCCAGCAGCAGCCGGGTGGTCCCGGTCGAGCGGGGATCCGGCCCCGCCTGGCCGGCCAGCGCGATTCCGATGGCCGTGGCGACGGTGCCATCGATCCCGGCCAGGCCGCGGTTGGCGTGCACGCTGATCTTCTTGCCGGGCACGCGGCTGTCGGCCTCCCGGATCAGGCGGGACGCACCGAGGACCAGCCGGTCGTGCGGCCACGACGCGCGCCAGAGGGCATCCACGAGCATGGGGCGGGTGACCGGGGCGCGCATGAAGGCGAGTTCGGCGCGGCCGATGCCCCGCTCATCGATCGGCGCGGCGGCCAGTGCCGGGTCGGCCGCGAGGATCTGCCGGCTGGTCATCACCCATCGGCCGAGCCACTCCCGTGCCTCCGGGGTCGCCGCTGCTGCGGCGGCCTCCTCGTCCGGCCGGGCCGCGGCAGCGAAGTGCGCCACCCGGTGACCGGGGTTGTACCTCTCGGCGCCCGGCGAGGCCACGACGATGGTCTCAACGTCGCCCCGCTGGAGCAGGGCGGGGATCTCCCGGCTGAGCGTCGGGTGACCGAACACGATCGCGCGCTCGATCCGTCCGCCGAAGTCGGGGTCGCGCAGCAGTTCCCGGTAGGCCGCCACCAGGGTGGGCCCGAAGCGGGCACCGCTGGACACCTCGGCGAGCAGCGGCCAGCCGCCGGCGCGGGCGAACTCCTCGGCCGCCGGGCCGGCCGCGTGGCCGGCGATGACGACCGTGCGCGGACCCG